>MTLR01000197.1 GCA_002010925.1 Candidatus Bathyarchaeota archaeon JdFR-04 | reverse complement strand
AAGAGATGAGCGCCAAGCTGAGCCAAAGGAGAACACAGCAATAAAATGTTTGAAAAGCTCCGGAAGGGCTTTGACAAGCTTGTTAACAAGATAATAACCACAGAACTAACAGAGAAAAACCTCCGCCCAGTACTTGAAGAGTTCAAGATAGCCCTAATCGAAAACGATGTTGCCTTACCCGTTGCAGAGCGTCTCTGCGAGGAAATGATAAAACGCCTAAACGGTCTTCAAGTGAAACGCCTTGAAGACCGTAAACAGATAGTTAAAAAACATTTACGCGAAATTTTGCTTGAAGTTCTAACGCCAAATCAAAAGATAAACTTGTTAAAAGAGATAGAGAAAAAACGAAGAGAAGGTGAACCCTACGTAATTGTTTTCGTTGGAATCAATGGAACAGGAAAAACAACCACCATTGCGAAGACAGCTCATTTTCTTACCCGAAAAGGCTACTCAGTTGTCTTAGCCTGCAGCGACACTTATCGAGCTGGATCCATTGAACAGTTAGGAGAACACGCCAAACGCCTAAGCGTCCGCATGATAAAACATCAATATGGTGCTGACCCGGCAGCAGTAGCCTATGACACTATAAGCCATGCAAAGGCCAACGGAATAAACGTCGTTTTAATCGACACAGCTGGAAGGATCCAGACAGATCGGAACCTAATGAATGAGCTCACAAAAATAAAACGGGTGATAAATCCAGACTTAACAGTTCTTGTTGTAGATGCTTTAACTGGAAATGACGCTGTTATGCAAGCTGAAGAGTTCCATAAGAGTATTGGAATAGATGCTACAATATTAACGAAGGTGGACGCTGATATTAAAGGAGGCTCAGCCCTAAGTGTATCTTATATAACAAAAAAACCAATAATATACATCGGAATTGGACAAAGATACGAAGACCTAGAAGAGTTTAAACCGGAAAAATTCACACAGATGATTTTAGGTGAATTTTAGCATACAACCACTTATTATTTAATTAGCATCTTATTTTGGTACAAATTATGTACCTAAAACAGTCCATTATTTACCTGAAAAGTATTTTTGATGTGACCATCAATTCATTTCTTTAATAGAGCGATAAGTATGGCTTTCGCAGAGTGCAGTCTGTTTTCAGCTTGCTGATATATTATCGAACGTGGGCTTTCGATTATTTCAGCGCTTATTTCATAATCCCTGTGAATAGGCATATCGTGCATAACATAAGCGTTGCTTTCCCTCAGCAATTTGGCGTTTATCTGGTAAGGCATCATGATATTCATTCGCCGTTCTTTCTCCTTGGCATATTTTGGGTCGAGAAAGAACTCCATGTCCACCCAAGTGTCAGTATAAACAAAATCAGCGTCTTTCACAGCTGCCCTCACATCTAATGTGTTTTCATATAATCCTGTTTCCTCAGCTGCTTTAATAAGCTCATCATCTTTGGATGGTTCATTAATTAAGGGCGTTACCGTTGTTATTCTTACTCCCACCTTGGTGCAAGCTTCAATTAGCGAGTTGCACACATTGTTGTGGACCCCTACATACACAAGTTTAACTCCCTCAAGATTTCCTTTAACCTCTTTCACCGTCATCAAATCTGCTATAGCTTGACAAGGATGATACTTCTCGTCACACCCATTTATCACTGGAACACGAGAAGCCTTTGCCATAACTTTTAAATCCTCATGCCGCATGAGGCGCGCCATTATACAGTCAACATTCCGTGACAAGTACTTGGTTTCGTCATATATGTCCGCTAAGGTAAAATTCGTAGCTCTCCAGTCTAGGAAAATAGCGTGTCCTCCAAGTTCGGTCATGGCCACTTCGAAGGAAACACGGGTCCGCGTTGAGGTTTTCTGAAAAATCATAGCCAAGCTTCTGGCTTCTAGCTCTTTCCAGTAATTTTGTGGGTTCTGCTTTATTTCAAGGGAACGGTTAATTACATCCACTATTTGTTTTCCAGTCCAATTTTTGAAGTTAAGCAAATGCACGACATAGACGCCCCATTACGTTTCGAGTTTGAAGCTTTCTCGAAAAGTTATAAGTTTTTCTTCTCTCGAATAGGGAAAACAGTTAACCGTGTTGTTCTATTTAACTAAAGTGCTGAAGAAGGACCATGCTATGATACTACTCTTAGCTTCAAACAAGGACACAGCTGGAGTGAATATAGCCCAGCAAATCATCGAGCTTTACCGCTTTAAGAAGGCATTATGGCAATTTGAGGGATACCCAGTTTATGAACAAAAAATAGAAAAAAAGCAAGTGTTCCTAACCTTTACTAGCAAGGAAATAACTAAAACCCAAAACATCGCCAGCAACTTTCAATCTCCTCAACCTGAACTTATAATATTTCTATCTAGACATGCAAGCCAGACCGGAACGCCAACCCTTTCCGTTCACACACCGGGAAATTTAACCAGCCAAGCCAAAATGGGTGGAATCCCAAGAAAAATATCCATATCGCCAGCAAGCAAAATGAAAAAAACGTTAATGGTCATGTCTGAACAAGTTAAAGAGCAAGGTTTAAAATACGATGTTTCCTATGAGTGTACTCATCACGGACCATCCTTAGACATTCCGGCTATGTTCGCCGAACTGGGAAGCACCCTAACACAATGGAAAGATACGGATGCCTCAAGAATCGTGGCTCAATCAGTTATTGAAGCCCTAAAAGATTCCACAGTTTATCCAACAACCCTAGGGATAGGGGGGCCTCATTATAACCGTAAATTTACCAAGATGGCACTTACAACCGATATAGCCTTTGCCCATATAATCCCAAAATATGCTATTTCGGAGGTAGACGAAATCATGGTAAAGCAATGTTTAGAGCGCGTAGTCGAAAAAGTGGAATTGGCGGTACTGGACTGGAAGGGAATAAAAGGCGAGCATAAATCTCGAATGATTGAGATCCTGAAAAAGTTAAACCTAAAAATGGAAAAAGTCTAAATATTAGAAGCGGTTTTGAAAAGGGAAGAGATAAAATGGCTGAACGTTTAAGAAGCTTTCTATCACAATGCGTGAGGATGCTTAAAATTGCCACTAAGCCAAGCAAAGGTGAGCTATGGCTTTCAATAAAAATATGTTTCCTTGGAATAATCGTGGTGGGAACAATAGGATATATAATTCAATTAATTTCCTCTCTTATCCAAGGTCCTCTATCCGGAACATCAGCGTAGTTGGGCTAACAGAATGGAAAGTGGAAAAATTTCTTCCATGATTTTCGCTGTGAGAACAACTGCAGGGCAAGAGAAAAATGTAGCAGATTTGATAGCTGCAAAAGCACAAATGAAAAACATACCCTTAATAGCAATTCTTGTCCCCGAAACCCTAAAGGGTTATGTTTTTGTCGAGGCACAGAGCCCCCACTTCGTAGAGGAATCCATAGCAGGAATAAGACATGTTAAATCTCGAGTCCCAGGCATAGTGAACTTCTCCGAAGTTGAAAGATACATAGTAGTCAAACCTGTAATAGAAGAACTGGACGAAGAGGATATAGTGGAAGTAATAGGTGGTCCTTTCAAAGGAATGCGAGCTAAAATAACTCGAGTTGATAAAACAAAGGAAGAGGTAACCCTAGAGCTTTTGGAAGCCACTTTTACGCTTCCCATAACAGTTCACGCAGATTACGTGAAACTTTTAGAAAAAGCGAAAAAGGAGTAATATAGCATGGTTGAGAAAAAAGTGGTGGAAGTACTCATAAGTGGAGGACAAGCAACAGCTGGGCCACCCTTAGGGCCAGCATTGGGCCCTCTAGGGGTAAATGTTTTGGCAATAGTGAATAAAATCAACGAGTTAACCAAGGATTTTTCAGGCATGAAGGTCCCGGTTAAGGTTACTGTTGACCCTGAAACTAAGGAGTTCGAAGTAACCGTTGGCACACCAACGACTTCCGCCCTGATCGTAAGCGAACTGAAGATTCAGAAAGGCTCAGGAACCCCCAGCACGGAGAAAGTTGGAAACTTAACTATGGAACAGGTTTTACGTATTGCAAAGCTTAAACGCCCAGAGCTTCTAGCTAAAACTTTGAAGGCAGCCGTCAAGGAAATCCTCGGAAGCTGCGTAAGCATGGGCGTCACAGTAGAAGGCAAAGATCCAAGGGAAGTTCAAAAGGAGATAGATGAAGGAAAATACAACCAGCTGTTCCAAGAAGAAAATTGAAACTGAACCCTTTTATAACCGAATTACATACCTCAATGGCAAAAAGGGGCGATCCTCAATGTCCATCAATCCGCAAACACTGCTCAACGCAATAAAAGAAGCAAAAGAAAAAGCTGGAGAAAGAAAGTTTAACCAATCAGTAGAGCTGATAATTAACTTACGCGACATAGACGTTAAAAAACCAGAAGGAAGAATCCAAGAAGCAATAGAGCTACCTTATATGCCCGAAGAGAAACAAAACAAAATCTGCGTTATAGCCTCCGGCGAACTCGCCCTACGAGCGAAAAAAGCCGGTGCAGACCTAGTAATGGATAGAGCAGAACTAGAAGCAATTGCTCAAGACAAAAAAAGACAAAGAGAATTAGCTCAGAAATACAATTTCTTCCTCGTTGAGGCTCCTTCAATGCCCCTGGTTGGAAGGATTCTTGGAAAATTCCTTGGGCCACGAGGGAAAATGCCCGTTCCCCTTCCACCGACAGCCCGAGTGGAAGAGCTAATAAAGAAATACCGCAGGACGATCATAATTCGGCTTCGAGGTCAACCTGTGCTTCAATGTCGTGTTGGAACCGAAAAAATGAAGGATGAGGAAATTCTTGAAAATATCCAAACAGTTCTCCGAACAATCGAGTCGAAGCTTAAACGTGGAATCAAGAACATTCAGTCCATATACATAAAAACAGCTATGGGCAAGCCGTCTGAAGTTAAAGTGTAAAGGTGAAAAAGATGCCCTCTCAACAAGTCTTGGAACAAAAAATCCGAGAGGTTGAAGAAGTAAAGCAGTTAATTAAGCAGTATAAAGCTATAGGGGTTGCCAGTTTACAGAAAGTTCGAGGAATGCAACTGCAAGAGTTGAAGAAGAAACTCCGGAATAGCGTTTACATGCGTGTTATTAAGAACACACTTATGAAAAGAGCAATAACAGAATGTAAAGAAAGGCCCGGGCTTGAAAGGCTCATCGAGCACTTAACCGGCTCCAACATCTATCTCTTCACTAATCTAAATCCGTTCAAATTATCCCTATTACTTGATAAAAGTAAAGTGAAAACAACTGCTAAAGCCGGAGACGTAGCAGCCTTCGACGTTATAGTTCCGGCAGGCAATACTGGATTACCGCCAGGTCCAATAATTAGTCAGTTAAACGCTGTTGGGTTGCCAACCCGAATTGAAGCTGGAAGCGTATGGATAAATCGGGATACCCTTGTAGCGAAAAAAGGCGAGATAATATCTCAAAGACTTGCAAGCGTCCTGTCCAAACTGGGAATAAAACCTGTTGAAGCTGGATTAAGCATGAAGGTGGTTTACGACGACGGATTAATAATAACTGAAGAACATCTAAGCATAGACTTAGATACCCTTCAACATGATATAGAAACAGCCCACAAAGATGCTTTCGTGCTTTCCATTAACATAGCATATCCTGCAGCCGAAAACATTCAGCTACTGCTACAAAACGCCCATCAAAAAGCCTACAACCTAAGTCTAAACGCCGCGATATCTACGCTAGAAACAATAAGGGATCTACTCCGCAAGGCCCATGTGGATATGTTAAGTTTAAGTAGTAGAGTTAATATGATAAATGAGAAGAAAGCCCCTCCAGATTAAAAGATTAATAAAATAACTGAGTGAGGTGAAAGTCGAATGGAGTATATATATGCTGCGATGCTGCTTCACAAGGCTGGTAAGGAAATAAACGAGGAAAACTTAACTCAAGTCTTAACAGCGGCTGGTGTAAACGTTGATCAGGTTCGAGTAAAAGCATTGGTTGCCTCCTTAGCTGAAGTTGACATAGAGGAAGCCATCAAATCCACGCCAGCAGTTATGGCCGCTCCAGTGGCAACGGCAGTTACCCCTGAAGCTGAAGCGAAGCCGAGTGAAGAAGAAAAGAAGAAAAAGGAAGAAGAGGAAAAAGTTAAAGAGGAAGAAGCCCTAGAGGGTCTCGGAGCACTCTTCGGATAAGTAAACTCTGTCCTTTCTCTAATTCTTGCTTTATTTTATCTTCTATGGTGAAAAAGTAAACAAATGTCTTCCCTTGTGAGCTTGATCAAAGGCGAAAGAACACTAGAAACAGTTTACAAGGCATTAGACTCACTTGGGAACCTGAAATATTTAACGAAAGATATCGAACGTGTCCTAATCAAGGTTAACTTTATCTCTACAAAAACTTACGAAACCGGAGTTACCACGGACCCCCTAGTTGTAGAAGCTATCATCCATAAGTTCAAAGAGTTCGTCGATGAAATATACGTGGTAGAATCCAACGCTACCATGACCAATGCCAACAAAGCCTTTGAAAAAACAGGCATGAAACAAATATGCCGACGCAACAATGCGCCGTTCATAAACTTAAGCAAGGAAAAAGAGAAAGTAAAACTGAGAGTTCCTGAACCTGAAGTTCTTAAAACCATCAC
>MTLR01000196.1 GCA_002010925.1 Candidatus Bathyarchaeota archaeon JdFR-04 | reverse complement strand
GCCTAAGAAATATTCGACCCATGCGTAACTGTCGAAAACTATCAATCCCTGTCTTCCAGCCTATCCTCTTCGGTGAACTTTGTAATTCGCCCCTTGTCGATGCCGAACATGTCGCTTGGCACGCCAACCTTTTCCTCAAGCAACCGCTCAATAACCTCATCATAGCTTCTCAAACCCAAACGCTTCTTTAGCATTTCTAACAACCTTAAATTACGCCGCTTCACCTGTATGGTAGTCGACATCTTTCGTCAACTATATATTATAACCTATAACTTATAAGTTTACTGCAACATCCATATGCGTACTTCTTTAACTCTCAGCAACTGCAAATACTCCTATAGCTTTCCCTTAAGTCTCTTTCATGCTTCCCAACTCATAGATAACGACCAGAAGACCATTAGGATTGTTAGAAAGGTGGAGAGAAAATTATGGAAACATGGGGGAGGGGGTATCCAATTTACACGGTTTTCGGCCCCATAAATTGAACATTCCCAACGCCTTTTGTATAAGCAAAATGTATAAACAAATTGTATAAGCTCAGGAACCTGGGGTAAAGCCTGTAAAGCCTAACCACGATCCCATATGTGAGGCAACCCGAGGGGTTTCTACGCCCAAGTGCTTGGAATACATAGCAAGGTTGTTCGGCACCGGCTTTGCAGGAATCGCGGATCCATATTCAGCGAAACAAGGCTCGGAGGGAAGGATAAGTTCGTCTGCAGGGTCGCGAGAAACCCTGATGAGATCCAGGCGTTAATCGAGGCTGGATTCGAGTTTGTTCTGCAGAAGGATGGATTTGCTTACTTCAGAAAGAGAAAGTGAAATATTAGGATTCAAGATTGTCCTGGGCTTATTCCAAAAGTTCATGAAAGTGCCGAGGGCCGGATTTGAACCGGCGACAACCCGGTCTTCAGCCGGGCGCTCTCCCAGGCTGAGCTACCTCGGCTAATTTTGGAACTACCTCGGCTATTTTTTAACGTTTCGCTATTTGCACTATTATTCAAAATCCCAATAAAGGGAATTGAAAGTGTTAATCGGTTTAAATAAACAGTTGTAACTCCATTTTTATCTTTCACCACTTTTTATACATGAGTAGAACACCAGCAAGCATAGCTAATCCTGCTGTTACCTGTGTTAATGTGAAAGCCTCTTTTAGAACCAAGAAGGCTGTTAGCGCTCCAAAAAGGGAGGCTGTTGAAAATATCGTTCCGGTTTTCATTGCGCCTATCTCTCGTAAAGCGAATAGAAAGAGCAGAACAGAAAAGCCTATGCTAAAGGCTCCTGCTGAAACGAGATATGGCAAAGCCATTAAGGGGATTTTAACTTCTACCTCTAATAGAAATGCCATAGACAAAAGAATCGTCCCGCCTGAAAGGCATTTAAGCGCAGTAATTAAGATTATGTCCTGTTTCTTGCTGAGAAAACGACTGAAACTGTTGTCCATACTCCAAGAGAAACATGCTGCTACGATTAGGATATTGCCTAAAAATTCACTCGTCAAAGTTAGCTTTTGAAATTCCGCGTTTGTTGTTAAGAAAACCGCGCCTAACGCCACAGCCAGTATCCCTACGTAATCTTTAGTCTTTCCCCTTTCTCCCAAAATTAGAAAAGCTAAGAGCGCCGTGAAGAGAGGCTCGCTGTTGGAAAGAAAGGAAGCGTTAATAGCCGTGGTTTCATTCAGCCCATACATGTATAAGAGAGGTGCAATTACCGACCCGAAAAGTACGACGAAACTAAGCGTTAAAAGGTCTTTCCGAACGATATTGTCTTCGGTTTCAGTAGGAGTTGCGAGCAAGGAGAGAATTTTCTCGTTTAAAGGCGAAGTCCTAACCAGCGACAGAACTATCCCGGCAATAAGGTAAATGGCTCCAGCTACAATTAAAGGATGAACCTCGGCAAGAACTATCTTATTGAGAGTGGCGCTCATACCGAACAGTAAAGCTGCGGTTATGGCGCCCAAGTAACCCCAATGGTGAGTCATGGCTTTTCTAAAGCAACATAGTACTTCAATTATTTAGAAATTTCAGTTAGTTAAATCTAACAGTGTTTAACCTATTTAGAAAGTTACATTTAGGTTTTAAGAAGGCTTATTTTCCGTTATTTCTTCTTTTTGTCCCTTTTCTATCCTTACTAGTGGGTTTGAGATGAACAGTGAGTTGGGCAGATACACGGTTTGCCCCTCTTCGGTTTCTATCACGGTAGCTCGGACCCCTATCTTGACCACTTTTCCTACGTAATTCATTCCGCCTACTCGAATTTGGATAGTATCACCAATTTCGAAGGCTTTCTCCCCTAACACGAGGATTCCGGAGATCATGTTCTGAATTATTGTGCTAGTGGCGAAGCTTATGGCTATGCTGAAGGCGCCTAAGCCTACGATTAGTGAGGTTAAGTCAACGCCTAGAACAGCAACTATAATGAATATTCCTACAATGTAAACCACATATTTAGAAATGCGGAGAATTCCCTGCTCAATTTCTTCAGGAAATGGTGTCTTCTCGAAAATCTTCCGAAGAGCCCTAGTCAGTATCCTTGCTACAAGGTAAGTGGCGGCGAGGGTTATAACAACCTTTGCAACTTGGACAACCATTTCAGTTTCTTGCGGACTTAACTGGGCAATAGGCATATGTGTAATCCTCCTCCTCAGAAGTTTCAAGGGAAACCTATAATTGTTTTTCGTTTTGAAGGCTTGCATAAAACTTAAGCCAAGAAGATATAACAAAGGATTGGAGTGCGCTAAGCATGAAGGAAGTAGTGAAGAAGGTTAGCTTGGTAGAGCCCATAGACGTTGAAACCATACGCGTAAAAAGGTATCCACTGTTTAAGGATGCTTACGTTATTGACTTACCTTTAACCGAAGAACCCAATTACATATGGCGCATATTCTTCGAACAGGAAGTAAAATCGTCGCTTCATCTTTGGGAGAGAAAAATCGTCATAGTCGGACGTACATTGAAACTAATCACCACGCCAACTAGGATAAGAGAAAAAATTGAGTGGCTTAAGAAAGTCATCGAAAAAACGAACAGCCGAATTGACGAATATAATAAAGCGTTAGAAGAAGCAAGAAAGGCTGAGGAGGCTATAAAGAGAGTAGATGAAGAAGCAATGAAAAGGATAAGAGACGAGATTCGATGGGTAACTAGGAGATAAGCCCGCTCGTAGATAAAAACTAATCTTAAATTTAGTGTTTTTCGGAGAACAACTCTAAACTTTAATAGAAAATATTCCGCCTTTTCTTTCCTTCTTCTGAAATCACTTTTCTTTTAAGCCAACGGACTTCACGGAGTACCCGTATATGCCAATTTTGGAATGGAAATTAGATTATTGCTAGGTATATTTTTTTACCGTCCATATTGTATTCGCGCCATTCCACGTTTAGCTCTGTCCTCGACTTGTGCAGATGCACCTTCCGCGCCCTCACAAGTTCAGCCATTGTATCTAAGAAGCCTTGAATTAGTTCAGCTTGTTTCGGTTCCAGTTCAGCTATGTGAACTGCGCCAAGAATATCTGTAGGCATAAACCCCAGCTCCTTACGTAAGGACTGAACTCTCCTTGCTAAGTCACGCATTATTCCTTCACCTACCAAGCGTTCGTCGCGGTAGGTATCCACATAAACGGTTATGTTGCCCTCTGAGGCGTCAATCCAGCGATCTGTTGAAAACTCCTTCACAGAAGTTTCTAGATATTCCACTTTTTTCACGTTAGCTAATTCGAGGAAAATCTTTTCGACTTTCCTAACTGATTCATGCACTTGAGAGGAGGCAATTATTATAGCTTTGTTGAGTGGCCATCTTCGCTTGAGTCTTGCTTGTTGACGGGCAGAATATACGAGTGAAACACATTTCAACAAGGTGTCAAAGTCTCTTTCGAGGGCTTCGTCCCGTAAATTAGGGTCTGGTTCAGGCCATTTTTCGAAGTTTACTGATTCTTGAAGGTTCAAGTCAAGTTTTCGGTAGACGTTTTGGTATAAAAATTCGCTTAGGAAGGGCGTTATTGGATTGAAGAGCAGTGTTAGAGTTTTTAGTGCGTGCCATAAAACGGCGTAAACGGTTAGTCGTCGATTTAGGGTTTGGGGGTCGTCACTCCATAAGTCCTTACGTATCATAGGAACATAAACTCGGCTAACTGTTTCCACCACGAAGTTTTCAAGTATCGCCATTGCGGAGTTGAATTCGCACTTTTCAAGTTTTTCTGTATACTCGGCTATGGCTTTCTGAAGCTTGGATAGGAGCCAACGGTCTGGAAGTCTTAGCTCACCGGTTTTCTTTGCCCATTTTAAGCTATGTTTTTTGGGGTTGAAGTTATCGTATTGGGCGTTCTGCATGAAGAACCGGTTGAGATGGTATAATGTTGAAAGCACTTGGTAGGGCCTTCGACTAAGTTCTTTAATGTCGAAGTTCATTGAATCTACGGGAGAACATTTCCATAGTATATAAAATCGGCAGAGGTCAGCCGAGTGCCTCTCTAATAACGGGTTTACTTGGATGACGTTTCCAAGACTTTTGCTCATTTTCCTCCCTTTCTCATCCAACACTAGACCATAAAACAGGAAGGCCTTGTAAGGTGCTTCAGCCTTGCCTGTTAGCAGTACATGTTCTAGCAGTAAGGAGTTGGCCCACCCGCGTGTCTGGTCTATGCCTTCTACAAGGAAGTCCACAGGGACGTATTTCTCGAACTCTTCGTCCGAAAACCTTGCGTATGGTGATGCCCCGCTGTTGTGCCAAGTGTCTAAAACGAAGGGTTCCCGTTTCATTAAACCGCCGCATTTTTCACATTTAAGCAAAACTCTATCTATCCAAGGCTTATGCAACTCTTTTAGATTAGTCGAGGAAGCCATTCGTTCTAAAAGCTCTTTCTTGCTGTCTACGAGAATTTTGGCTCCGCACTTTTGGCAAACCCAAACCGGTAATGGTGCTCCCCAAATTCTTTCGCGGGATACGCACCAGGGCTTACCTTCCTTTAGGAAAGCGAGAAAACGGCTTTTCGGTCCGGAATAGAAAGTGTTTATTTTTTCCGCTGCTGCTACGACTTTATCGTTTATTTTATCTGTCCATAGGAAATATTCGCGTCTCGCTAGCCATATGAGCTTATGATGAGAGCGCCAACATGTTGGATATTCGTGAATTATTGTTTTAACTGAAACGAGTAAACCTCTTTTTCGCAGTTCTTCGATTACTTTCTCGTCGGCATCACGAGCAAATAGCCCTTGGAAAGCGCCAGCTTCACTTGTGAATCGGCATTCGTCATCGAAGGGTACGTAAACTGGCATATTGCGTTTTTGGGCAGCCCAGAAGTCCTCTTCACCGTTTCCAGGAGATAGGTGAACTACGCCTGTGGCTGTTTCAACGTCAACGAAATCTTCACATACTACGGTATGCACTAAAGGAAGCTTATCCAGTTCCGCCTGTTTTGGAATTAAGTCTTTAAATGGGAACTCATATTTCGTTCCTTCAAGGCTTTTTCCGGTTATAGTTTCAGTTATTTCGTATTCGTCTATGCCCAGTTCTTGCATTACTGGTTCTACACGCTGCTTCACTATTATCCATTTTTCGTTGTTCACCTTGACTTTTGCGTATTCGGCTTCTGGATGTACTGCAAGCATTGTGTCGGTGATTATTGTAAAGGGCATAGTTGTCCATATCAGGAAATACTCGTCTTCCTTGTTAGCTAATTTGAACTTAAAGTATAATGATGGGTCTTCAACTTCTTGATAGGCTCCTTCGTAGCCCACCTCAGCACTACTTAACGATGTTTGGCAGCCAGGGCAATAAGCCACCACGTAGTGCCCTTCGCCGAGAAGACCTTGCTCCCAAGCACGTTTGAGGTAACGCCATTCCCGTTCTATATACCCGTCTAAGTATGTCCAGTAAGCCTTTTCATGGTTTATGAATATTCCTAGTTTCCGGTCTGCTTCTAGCCATTCACGATGGTAACGCATGATAGTTTTCTTGCATTCCTCTATGAAACGCTCTTCTCCTACTCGTTCTAAAAGTTCCTTCTTGTTTTTTACACCAAGCCGCCGTTCTACCTCGAGTTCCACAGGTAATCCTTGACAATCCCAGCCCGCCCAGAAAGGAATAAAGTAGCCTTGCATAGTTTTCCAGCGATAACGTAAATCCTTCATCACACGTCCACGAGCATGAGCGATATGCGGAATCCCGTTCAACGTCGGTGGGCCTTCAACGAAACCCAAGATACCGATGTTTTCCCTTTCCCTCTTCTCCATTAATCTTTGTAGGATTTGATTTTGCTCCCAGAATTCACGGATTTGGTTTTCGATTTCCAGCGGGCGATAATCCATGGTCAGCCATTGAGCAGAACTAGCTTTGAATTTGACGGTCACCTTTCATCCCATACACCCGCCATAACCCCAAATGGGAAATGAAACATATAACCTTTTTGAAGTGTTCATCAGTTTATCCGATACGTAAAGGATGTCAGTTCATCAACCTATTAATTGCCCCCCCATATATCAGGGAAGATTTGTGCTACATGATATTTTATGTCTGCAAGTTTATTCACTGGATTAGGAAGTTTTGCTTGAAAGGACA
>MTLR01000177.1 GCA_002010925.1 Candidatus Bathyarchaeota archaeon JdFR-04 | reverse complement strand
CGTCTCGCTTTAATATACGTCTCAGCATAGCCCGCGACTTTCTAGAGCAACTCGAAGAAAGAGGTATAATCAAATTCGTATCTAGAAGCCGACATCTAAAGATATACACTCCAGCAGATTAATAAACCTACTAATGAGCTCGAAAGGATGAACGAAGAGAAATTTCCGGAAAGGATATACACAATTCAAGAATGGATGAAGGCCCGAAAAAGCATAAAGAAAGGCTTTAAACATCGCTTAAGAGTACAAGGAACCCCCATTTTTAAACAGAAAGTACGTGAAGCCTTAAACCTGATAAAGAAGGCTGGATATTACAATTTTCTTCGAACCTATATTAGACAAATAGTGGAGATAAACGGTTTAAGCCAACTCCGTGAATGTGAAGCAGCGGTTTGGCTTAACAGATACGGCGCCCAAGACCCAGTAGACGCAGCCAGTTTTATCATCCAAAAGGCATGGCAAATGAAAGAATATCTTGAAGGAAAACTCTATTATAGCGGGGAAGCCGAATTCAGAGCCATCGAAAAACGCACTGAATTTCTAAATAAACTTAAAGAGAAAACCAAAAGCGAGGAAATTAAAAATCGCTGCGAAGAACTCATAAATCAGTGGAATGAGAGCATTTACCTTTAACGTTATTTATTTATTGACTTTTTAGAGCCAATGAATCTCACTCAACCAATTCTACGAGTATTCTTGTTCCGCTCTTCACTTGCCTGAACAGCTCAAGGTTTTTGGTGATTTTTCCAACAACATTTACTGGACTATAAGGTTGAGATTCACCATAGAATATGCAAAGAGCGCTTCCGAGAGGCCAGAAAGCGATTGTACCTTTTTCCACGTTCGATTTTGCTTTTTCTTCACCCATTTTCACCGGAATTTCAAAGTAGACTTCTTCAAGCCATAGGGCAGCTCTTCCTTCGACTGGTAGTTTCCGGATAATCATGTCTACTGTGCGTGGCGCTAGGAACCTAACTAATTCGCCTTCAGCTTCGCCTATGCCTTCTAATATGAAACGAACTTTAAGTCGAGAAATGTCTTTTTCCTTGCTCATGATCCTTTCACTTTCTTTACAAATTCCTTTAATACTTCTTCCAGACTTGGTGAGGTTAGTTCTTCAAGTTCATAGGTTACTCGAACAGCTGGCTTGTTTAAACATAAGACTCGACGCAAATCCACGGGGGTTCCAATGACAACAACGTCACATGGAATCGCGTTAATAACCTTCTCTAACTCTTCAATTTGTTCTTTCCCATAGCCCAAGGCTGGAAGAACAGATTCTAAATGCACATATTTCTTAAAGGCCTCAGCTATAGAACCAATTGCGTAGGGGCGTGGATCAACAATTTCTTGCGCACCAAGTTTTCTAGCGGCAATAATGCCAGCGCCATAGGGCATTTCGCCATGAGTTAAAGTTGGGCCGTCCTCAACAACTAACACGCGTTTTCCTTTCACAAGTTCGGGATTATCAACTGTTATGGGTGAGGCAGCTTCAATTATGGTAGCACCCGGATTAAGCTTACGAATATTCCTCTTCACAGCTTCAACATTTTCTTTTTTAGCCGTTTCCACCTTGTTTATTACTATTACGTTCGCCATACGAAGGTTCGTTTCTCCCGGATGATAACGAACTTCATGCCCAGCTCTATGAGGGTCAACTACAACTATATGCAGATCAGGCTTATAGAATGGAATATCATTATTTCCCCCATCCCAGATGATCATATCTGCTTCTTTTTCGGCTTCGCGTAAAATTTTCTNGTAGTCAACTCCTGCGTAAACTATTATTCCGTTCCGAAGATGAGGTTCATATTCCTCCCGCTCCTCAATGGTACACTTATATCGATCTAAATCTTCAAAAGTTGCAAACCTCTGGCATACTTGTTTCCTTAAGTCACCGTAAGGCATAGGATGCCTAATCACAATAACACGGAATCCCATACTGCGAAGAATCTTAGAAACTTTCCGTGAAGTCTGGCTTTTTCCAGAACCCGTTCTAACCGCACAAACGGAAACAATGGGCACCTTTGCTTTAAGCATGGTTGATTTCAATCCCATGAGCCGAAAATCAGCACCACTAGCTAAAACAAGGGAAGCTTTATGCATGACATACTCATGAGAAACATCACTATAAGCGAAAACCACCTGGTCAACATCTAATTCTCTTATCAGTTCCGGAAGTTTCTCCTCAGAATAGATTGGTATCCCTTCCGGATATTTCTCTCCAGCCAACTCAGGTGGATAAACCCTTTCTTCGATTCCAGGAATCTGTGTTGCAGTGAAGGCTACAACCTCATAGTTATCATTGTTTNTGAAATATACGTTAAAATTATGGAAGTCCCTTCCAGCAGCGCCCATAATTATAACCCGTGTCTTGCGCATGGACGAAACCTTCCTTCAAATTGGCTCAAGATTTCCTTAGAAGGATGACTATACTAATCTATGATTCTATATAAACCTTCATGTAGAAGACAATAATTATAACAATCCAAGAACGGTGTCCGCGATAAATTTCAATTGTTTAGTAGTTACACCTGGATGGACAGGTAAAGAGAACACTTGTTTCGAGGCTTTCTCTGTTTCTATAAGTTTATGCCTTTTGAATTTTCGATAGAAGGGCATTAAGTGTATTGGCGGGTTGTAGTAAACCCCAACGCCTATGCCTCGTTCCCGCATCTTTGCAACAATTTTATCCCTTTTTGAGGCTTCGGCTTCTTTCAGTCTAACGGTATATAGATACCAACTATGCTTGAACCCTCGTGGTTCCTTTGGAAGCTCCAGTTTTTGAGCATTTTTAAGCCTTTTCGACAAAATTTCAGCGTTTCTCCGTCGCTTCTCAAGGAAGCTGGGAAGCTTTTTAAGTTGAACACAACCTATAGCGGCCTCCATTTCGGGCATCCGATAGTTGTGTCCCAGCATAACTGAGGTATACTTCTCCCTTTCTCCATGGGTGCGTATACATCGAAGCTTCTCCGCATATTCCTCGCTGTTAGTAGTTACCATTCCTCCTTCGCCTGTGGTCATGTTCTTACTAGCGTAAAAACTCCAGCATGCAAAGTCAGCGTAGAATCCAGGTGGTTTTCCATGGTAAGCGGCGCCGTGAGCTTGGGCCGCGTCTTCAATTACAACGAGCCCATGTCTGTCAGCTATTTCCCGCACAATTTTCATTTCAGCGCTTAACCCATAAAGGTCTACGGGTATCACGGCTTTGGTTTTTTTTGTAACCGCTTTTTCAATTGCTTCAGGGCTTAAAGTGTAAGTTTGAGGGTTTATGTCTATAAATATGGGTTTAGCTCCGGCTAACACTACAATTTCAGCTGTAGCTGTGAAGGTAAAGCTGGGGAGAATAACCTCGTCTCCCTGCCTTACATTTGCTGCTAAAAGTGCCATGTGAAGTGCCGCCGTTCCACTGTTAACAGCAACCGCATGTTTAGCTACCACAAACTTTGCAAAGCTTTCTTCAAACTCCTTAACTTTTGGGCCTGCTCCAAGTCCCGTTGTTAGAATTCCGCTTTCCAGCACTTTTTTAACAGCTTCTATTTCTTCCTGACCTATCTGAGGAGCATTAGTGGGAATCATTTTTCTCTCCAGGTGAGTAAACGGTTTGCCCGGTTGGATATATAAATTTGAAGGTTTGAACCGCTACGGATAAATAAGCTATTGTTTTCCATAGAGTATTCTACGCCGGGTTTCCCATGGCTCGAATTGGAGTTTATATCTGTCACTGCGGGCTTAACATCGCCGGCATTGTTAACACTGAAGAGGTCGCGGCCTATTCCGCGACGCTGCCAAACGTCGTAGTGGCAAAGCATTACACTTACGTCTGTTCTGAACCCGGACAAAAGATGATTAAAGAAGATATACGGCAAAACCGTTTAGACCGCATAGTTATCGCCTCATGCTCACCCAAAATGCATGAAGAAACCTTCCGCCAAACCATCGCTGAAGCTGGTTTAAACCCGTACCTGCTGGAAATGGTGAACCTCCGCGAGCAATGCTCATGGTGCCATAGCGAAAAACCAGAGGAAGCCACTGAAAAAGCTAAAGATCTGGTGAAAATAGGAGTTGCACGAGCAAATCTTCTGGAACCACTATATAAACAAAAGGTCAAAGCTGAAAAGTCTGTACTTGTTGTGGGCGGTGGAATAGCTGGCATACAAGCAGCCCTAGATCTTGCAAACATAGGATTTAAAGTACACCTAGTAGAGAAATCACCCACCCTAGGCGGAAAAATGGCTCAGCTAGACAAGACTTTTCCAACATTGGATTGCAGCGCTTGTATATTAACCCCCAAAATGGTTCAAGCAGCAAGACACCCCAATATAAAATTGTGGACTTATGCCGAAGTGGAGTCAGTAAACGGTTTTGTTGGAAACTACGAAGTAACCATTCTAAAAAAACCACGGTACATAGACGAAAACAAATGCACTGGTTGCGGCGAATGCGAGAAGGTATGTCCAGTGGAGCTTCCAAACGAGTTTGAGCTGGGACTCAGTAAAAGAAAGGCCGTCTACCGACCGTTTCCCCAAGCGATCCCTAACGTTTACACCATAGACAAACGGGGAATTCCTCCCTGCAGAGCTTCTTGTCCAGCCGGCGTAAATGTTCAAGGTTATGTCGCCCTTGTCTCTCAAAGAAAATTCGAGGAAGCCTACCAGCTTCTGAAAAGATATGTACCTATTCCAGCAGTCCTTGGCAGAGTTTGTTTCCACCCATGTGAAAGTGAATGCGAAAGAGGAGAACTAGATGAGCCAATAGCTATTAACGCAATAAAACGATTCATAACCGACTATATATCCAAAAAGAAAATGCCGCTTGAGGCTCTTCCAAAAGTTTACAACGAAAAAATAGCCGTAATAGGCTCTGGACCAGCCGGGCTGGCAGCAGCCTACGAACTTGCAAAAAAAGGTTATCCTGTAACAGTTTTTGAAGCGTTACCAGAACCCGGTGGAATGCTACGGGTAGGAATTCCAAGCTACAGACTTCCAAGAGAAATTTTAGACAGGGAAATAGAGGCCCTAGAGGCGCTTGGCATAGCAATAAAGACGAACTCCGTTTTCGGCAAAGACTTCGACTTGAAAGATCTGGAACACATTGGGTATAAGGCTGTTTTTCTAGCCATCGGCGCTCAAAAAAGCCGGAAACTACTAATTGAAGGCGAGCAATTAGATGGTGTCTTTCCAGCAATGGATTTCCTTCGTAAAGTAAACCTTGGAGGAAAAGTGCAAGTCGGTAGGTCGGTCGCAGTTATAGGCGGAGGAAACGTCGCCATAGACGCTGCCCGAACAGCCCTCCGCCTCGGAGCGGAAAAAGTATACATTTTATACAGACGCTCAAGAAAAGAAATGCCTGCTTTCGCTCCAGAAGTTAAAGAAGCGGAAAAAGAAGGGGTAGAAATACTTTTTCTAACAGCACCTAAAAGAATTCTTGGCAATAACGGCAGAGTAGCAGGAATAGAATGCTTAAAAATGAGGCTTGGTGAACCCGACGAAACCGGTAGAAGAACCTCTGTTCCAGTCAAAGGCTCAGAACATATAATTGAAGTGGACATGGTAATTCCAGCAATAGGCCAAAGTTTGGACACATCGCTGCTTCCAGAGGAAATCAAAGTTACCCAACGAGGACTAATAAAGGTAGACCCCAAAACCCTACAAACCAGCTTACCCCACGTTTTTGCAGGAGGAGACGCCGTTTTAGGACCAGCCACTGTAATAGACGCTATTGCAACAGGAAAACAGGCAGCAACATTCATCCATCAGTTCTTAAGAAAAGGAAAGAAAACAGCAGTTGTTGAGGAAGAAGAAACATTACCAGTAATAAGAGACATATCGAAAGAGGGTGTGCCGAAGAAAAAGCGGGAAAAAATGCCTAAATTACCTGTAAAGGATAGAATTAAGAGTTTCGCGGAAGTTGAGCTTGGCTTTGACGAAGAAGCTGCCGTTGAAGAAGCTAAAAGATGCCTTGCTTGCGCAGGCTGTTCAGAATGTCTTGAATGCGAAAAAGTATGCGAACTGGAAGGAACCATAAACCACCTTCAACGCCCCGAAAGAATAAACATCAAGGTTGGCGCCGTAATCCTAGCTGTAGGAGGCGAAATATTTAACGCTGAAAAAATAGCGGAATATGGCTACAAACGATTTCCTAATGTAATTTCAAACCTTCAATTCGAAAGGCTATCCAACGCCTCCGGCCCAACAAACGGTAAGATTTTATGTCCTTCAACTGACAAAAAACCAAAAAGCATAGCCTTCATTCAATGCGTAGGATGCAGAGATGAGAGATTCAATAAATATTGTTGCCGAGTCGGATGCATGATAACCCTGAAGCAAGCGATATTGGCAAAGGAAAAACTAGGCGAAGAAGTTAATGTTTACATATGCTTCAATGATATTCGGGCCTTCGGTAAGGGATATGAAGAATTCTACCGTAGAGCAAGGGAAATGGGCATACAAACCATTGCAGGATTACCATCCGAAATCCACCAGAAACAAGATGGTTCTCTCTACTTCGATGTTTACGACCTATCAACAAACAAACTGCTAACAGTAAACGCC
>MTLR01000150.1 GCA_002010925.1 Candidatus Bathyarchaeota archaeon JdFR-04 | reverse complement strand
GAAAGAGTAGCCGAAATGTATCCGGCTTTCCGCAGATTCTTCGGAGGCTAAAAACAAACTTGAAACAAGTCGTAGTAGTTACTGGAATCCCGGGAAGCGGGAAAACGACCATCTGCAACCTTGCTAAGGAAATAGCTGAAAAACAGAAAGGGAAAAGCATTGCGATAATAAACTTTGGAACAGTTATGGTTGAACTTCTTGAAAAAAGAGGAGAAGCTATGCACAGAGATTTTCTGCGAAAATCTGATTTAGGCTTTCAAAGGAAGCTTCAGAGGGAAGCCGCAGAAACTATTTCCAGAAGAATATCCAACTCAGAAGGCATAGTCATCATCGACACGCATATGTCAGTAAAAACCTCAAAGGGATTCCTTCCCGGACTCCCCCAACATGTTTTGGAAGCCCTAAATCCCACTTTATTTGTTTTGGTTGAAGCGCCAGCTGAGCAAATTCTTTCAAGAAGAATGAAAGATGTTTCAAGATTAAGAGATAAAGTTGTCGAAGAAGATATAAGACAAGAGCTTCTCTTTTCACGGTTGATGGCTGGTTCCTGCGCGGTATTAACCGGAGCCCCTGTGAAAATAGTTATTAATGAGCAGGGAAAACAGAAAGAAGCAGCTTTAAAGCTGTTAGAGGCTATGGAGCTATAAGCCTATGCTTCCCGAATTCCTTCAATCAATCCCTGCATCCACAACCTTTATCTTACTACTTTCCATGGGTCTAACCTTACTAACCTCGTTTGCAAACCGGTTGTTAACAAATCCGGAGAAAACCAGAGCCTGGAGAAAGGAGATCATGGAGTGGAATGCTGAATTCCAAAAAGCGCGGAAAACGGGTGATAAGAAGCTAATGGAAAAGGTGATGAAGAGGCAAAAGTATATTCTCCAGCTCCAATCAAAAATGATGCTAAACTCTCTAAAGCTTTTCGCCCTGTTTGCCATACCCTTCTTCCTCCTGTGGCAGTTTCTCCTAGGATTCTACGGCAAAAATCCGGTAGCTTACTTCCCCGGTATAGGCCACGAGATAAACTTGGGGTTCACCGTTTTTCCCTCCATAATATGGTGGTATTTCCTCTGTTCAACCCTCTTTGGAACGATTTTCTCAAGAGTTTTAGGACTAACCATGGAGATGGAACGATAAAATGCCCCAACCTCGTTATCGAACCCGAAGTCGAAAACGCGTGAAAATAAAGACTCCTGGCGGACGATTAGTAACTCACTACAAACGTGAAAAAGTTAAACCCGCTAAATGCAGCAAATGCGGAAAACCCTTAAGCGGAATTCCCCGTGATGTTCCTTCTGAAATCCGCAAACTTAACCGAACTCGAAGGCGAATCAGCCGAATGCTCGGCGGACAACTTTGCCCTCAGTGCTTGAAAATGACCATAAAACAAGCTGTAAGAGCCGTTTAAAAGAGCACATTGGATGGCAAGGCTTGGAAAAACCGGAAAAATCATTAATAATCTGCATCTGCGGGTTAGCTGGCTCTGGGAAAAGCACCGTGGCAAAGCTTCTAGCTAAGAAATATAGGCTGAAATATTATTCCGGCGGCGACGCCTTGAAAGCCCTAGCCATAGAAGCTGGATACAAACCTAAAGGTGAAGGCTGGTGGGAAACCAGCGAAGGACTAAAATTCCTAAGAAAGCGAGTGAATGATCCTCGGTTTGACAAAAAAGTGGACGAAAAGCTTCTNGAATTTGCTGAGAAAGGAAATGTTGTCCTCGACAGCTGGACGATGCCTTGGCTGCTCAAAACGGGCTTTAAGATATGGCTTGAAGCTTCGCTGGAAACAAGGGCCAAACGAGTGGCAAGAAGGGATGGAATTCCATTAAAGGAAGCCTTAAAAGCTGTAAAAGAAAAAGAGAGGCAAACTAGGGAAATATATCGGAAGCTCTACGGATTTAGCTTAGGAGAAGATTTTGCGCCCTTCCACTTAATAGTTGACACAGAAAACTTAACCATACAAGAGGTTTACCAAACAATAATAAAGGTAATAGATAACTACCTTCTCAAAACCTAAGTGTATAAATACTAGTTGTTCGTTTTTGAAACAGTTGTTAAACCAGCCAAGAGATGATTTCGGTATGCCAGCCATCGAAGTTGGAAGAATTTGCGTGAAAATAGCTGGAAGAGAAGCTGGAAGGAAATGCGTAATAGTGGACATACTCGACAAAAACTTCGTTCTCGTAACTGGACCGCAAAAAGTTTCAGGAGTACGCCGAAGAAGGGCAAATATAAGTCATCTAGAGCCAACGCCGGACAAGATTGAAATCAAACGAGGCGCAACCGACGAAGAAATAATTGAAGCGCTAGAGAAAAGCGGGAAACTTGAAGAAATGAAGCAGATGATAAAACCAGCCCTAGCATGACAGCTAACTTCCCTAACCCATTTATTAACTTCTTAATGCTTATTCTCAAAGGAGGAGCAAAAGGGAGAAAGTTATGCCCAGAACAGAGGCGCCGTGGCAAAGAAAACCTAAGCTGATAATCAAAGCAGAAGCTAAAACGAACCCGAAATATGGATGTAGACCTGAACAAAGATCTTCTAGAGAGTACATAAGACATGGAATAATAAGCCTCGACAAGCCAGCCGGACCCACAAGTCACGAGGTCACCGCATGGGTAAAAAGAATCCTAGGGGTTAAGCATGCTGGTCACGGAGGAACCCTAGAAGCCCAGCCTACCAAAGGCGGGTTAGGGAAATCCCAAAGTGACCGGAATCCTACCAGTGGCCCTTGAAAACGCCACAAAAACCATCCAAGCCCTACTGCAAAGCGGAAAAGAATACATCTGCGTCATGAAACTTCACGCTGAAACTTCTGAACAAAGAATACGCAAAGTGCTGGAAGAATTTCAGGGGAAAATCTATCAACGTCCACCCCTGCGAGCATCAGTGAAACGAAGATTGAGAATCAGAACTGTTTATTACATCGACTTCCTAGAAATGGGAGGACGCAATGTCCTCTTCCGAGTCGGCTGCGAAGGCGGAACGTACATCCGAAAATTATGCTATGACATAGGCGAGGTCTTAGGATGTGGCGCCCACATGCAGGAACTACGGCGAACCCGCGCGGGTTCTTTTACTGAAAATGGGAAATTGGTAACGTTACACGAGGTTGCTTACTGGTTCGAGAAGTGGCGGGAAACCCGCGATGAAGGCTATCTACATAAGTTCATACAGCCCATGGAAAAAGCATTAGAAACCCTTCCAAAAATTTACATTCGCGACTCAGCCGTAGACGCCATATGCCATGGAGCCAGCCTAACAGCCCCAGGCGTGGTGTCCTTCGAAAATAACTTGAAGCCGAAAAAAACGGTGGCAATTTTAACGCTGAAGGGCGAAGCTGTTGCCTTAGCTAAAGCCCTAGTTTCAGCCGAAGAATTATCCAAGATGGAGCATGGCTTCGTAGCTAAGACGAGCAGAGTTCTTATGGAACGGGGAGTCTACCCCAAAGCTTGGATTAAGAGCCAAACGCTTTAACTTAATTGAATACAGGGGTGCAAGAGTTGAAGAAGGAAGCTGCAGAGCATTATTTCACTGCTAAACCTAAATCAAGACCCAGACTAGGCGTAATTCACGCTCACCTCCGCGGAAGATACTTCGAGTTTTTAACAGCCTCCGGAGTATTTTCAAAAAGCAGGGTTGACCTTGGAACAAAGCTCTTAATCCAATCCATGATCCTGCCCGAAGAAGGTTTAGTTCTTGATTTAGGCTGTGGCTATGGAGCAGTAGGAATCGTTGCAGCTTCACTCAATCCAAGGCTCCAAGTCTATATGGTAGACGTTAACGAAAGAGCAGTTTGGCTGGCAAAACAAAACGCCAAGAGAAACCACGTAGAAAACGTGAAAATCAAAAGAGGTTCCCTGTACGCACCTGTTGCCAAACTAAAATTCGATGTTATACTGACTAACCCTCCTGTGAGCGCCGGGATAGAAACCATAACCAAACTAATAGAAGAGGCACCGAATCACCTAAAACCTAACGGAAGTTTTCAAATAGTGGTAAGGTCAAAAATAGCTGGAAAAAGATTCACACGGCTACTCGAAGAATCCTTCAGCCACGTCGAAATTCTATCAAGGAAAAGTGGCTACCGCACCTTCATCGCAAAAACCTAAAAAATAGCCCAGCTAATCAATAAAATGAGCCGGGGTCTCCTAGAGCCTCCATTACAAGGCGGGAAATCCGGTAGGGAGCAGGCCTGGAGACAAAGGCACAAGAAGGCCTAACAGCCTGTGACCCGTAACGGGTCGCGTGGGTTCAAATCCCACCCCCGGCGCCAAACACAAATTATGTTTAAATTTTTGGTTGTGGTAAGCATCACAATAGTTTATAATAATATTATAACATTATAACAATTTAACAATTTACATGCAAGAAATAATTCTCAAAGTATGAAGGAAATAATTATGAGTAACAAAAACTTTCCCTTTCGGTTAGGAACTTTCAAATGTATTGTCGTCAGCGATGGTACCCACACCTACCTTCACCCCATCCAGATTTTTGTATCCGTCAATACACCCAGAGAACGCCTAAAACAAGTGCTTAGGGAACACAACCTCGATCTAGAGCGGTGGGAACAGTACATCAGCCCGTACCCTAGCTTAGTAATTAACACAGGACAACACTTAGTGCTGGTGGACACTGGTGCCGGTGGCCTAGAACCCACAACAGGTAAACTTATTCCCAACTTACAGGCAGAAGGAATTAAGCCAGAAGACATAGACACAGTCATCCTCACGCACGGCCATCCGGACCACATCGGCGGGAATACCAATAGCGAGGGCAGGCCAGCTTTCCCTAACGCTCGCTACATCATGTGGAAAGACGAGTGGGATTTTTGGACTTCAGAGCCTAAGCTGACAGAATTGGATATTCCTAAACATATCAAAGAACTTCTGATCATAGTCGCACGAAACAACCTTCTACCAATTCAACACCAACTAGAGCTCCTTGACCATGAGACAGAAATTGTGCCCGGCATCCAGACTGTAGCAGCGCCCGGCCATACCCCTGGCCACATGGCAGTTGCCATTACCTCGGACAATGAGCAACTGCTATGCCTTTCCGATGCAGTGCTCCATCAAATCCATCTGAAGCAGCTAGAATGGTACACGGCCGTCGACTTTGCTCCTAAACAAGTCGTAACCACCCGACGCCGCCTCCTCGATTGGGCTGCTACCGAGAAGGCCTTGGTACACGCCTTTCACTTCCCCCTCCCTGGTCTAGGCTATGTCGCCCAGAAGGGAAAGGCATGGCAATGGGAGCCTATTGAGATGACAGGTTAGTAGATCCTAGAAGCCATGCGCTATCCATGCATACCATAGCCTAAGTCAAAGATGGCAATAATAGAAAAGTAGTCGCAACCGGATTTCATTTTCTTGCAGAGATTATGATTTAAGTTTTGTAAAGAACAAATATTAACCACGAGTTTTACCTTTTCGGAGTTTTGAAATTTTGCTGATTACTTTTTGAACGAGGTTTAAGATTGGGGTTCTCTTTGAAGCCACTATAACGCTTACAACGATGGAAGCCGTGATTACTAGGACTGAGTTCCAAGGGGCGGGTATTATCGAGCTTAGATTTGAGTAAAGTATTCCTCCAGCGATAGCTATGGTTGTATAAAGGAAAATTTTTCCGAGAACCTCTAAGGCTAAAACGGCGAAAAACGGGAAATGGGCTGATCCTATCAGTATAAGCATCGGTGCATCAGGTAAAGGCGTTAGAGAACATATTAAAATGCTGAACAACCCTAGTTTTCTTGTCCACTTGGGAATCTGCATCTTTTTCTGATTGTTTACAGTTAGTTTGCCGATACCTCGCCCGATTAAATAGGTGCCTAGCTCTCCCAGACCTCCACCCAACCCTGCAACCAAACCCATCGATAATGGATCCCAGAAGTTAGAACCATATAGAAAGATCGGTGTGAATATCACATCTTTCATTACTATACTGAAGTGCCCTATAAAGGAAGCTAGGAACACTCCGAGAAGCCCCAAACTTCTTAACCCTTCAGCCACCGACATTAATCTTTCACCTTTTATGTCTCATCCATTCGCTAAGCGGATGTACAATTATTAGAGAAAATGGGAAATTGAGGGCCTGTACGTTTCAACCCTTAGTGTCACGGCGCTAAAGATGCAGCTGTTTTGAGGAATTGCAACTTCTTTTTCCGACGAGTAAAAGCGAAAGCGATTACTGTAATGGCGGTCGCAGCAATTGCTGTGCCTAGCAGAAATTCCGGAGTTATAAAAGTAAATACATATTGTAAGAACTCGTCTTCGATTCCAACGCTTGGATCATGTATCAACTTGTTTCCGCCAAAGTTCGGATAAATGAAGTAAACATCTAGCTCCAACTCAAACTCGCTATCTTCCAGTTCAATGTCTAGAGACTTGTAAGAAACAGTGACATTTACGAACTCTTCACTGCCATCCGCTGCAACAATTTTTGCTTTTTTCACCCAACCTACTTTTATTTTAATGCCGTTAAGCTTAATCGCTATCTGATCCTCATCTACGCTTGTCGATTCTAGTGTGACAGTTCCTTCAGCTTCGCTTTCCAGTTCCATTAGCA
>MTLR01000060.1 GCA_002010925.1 Candidatus Bathyarchaeota archaeon JdFR-04 | reverse complement strand
GACTCCTGACATGCGCAAGAAAATCTTTCAGGCCGTGATAGTTAGACAAAGAAAACCTTACCGACGAGTCGAAGGAATATGGGTTCAATTCGAAGATAATGCTGCCGTAATAATGACAAAAGAAGGAGAAATGAAGGGCTCCGAAATCCGAGGGCCAGTTGCCAAGGAAGCAGCCGAAAAATGGCCTAGAATAGCCAGTGCAGCCAGTATAATCGTGTAGGAGGAGAAAAATGCTCGTAACAAAACCCGGAAAACAAAGAAAAATGCTGTTTCAAGCACCGTTACATAGACGTTACAAACACTTTTCAGCCCCTCTAACGCCAGAACTCCAAAAAACCCACGGAGTAAAATCGCTTCCAGTTAGGACTGGCGACACCGTAATGATAACCCGAGGCGATCATAAAGGGTTTGAGGGAAAAATCACCAGGGTTGACCGCAGGAAATACCGAGTTTTCTTGGAAGGGTTAACCCGAGAAAAAGTGGACGGAACAACAATTTTTGTGGCAATCCACCCTTCAAAGGTTATGATTACAAAGTTAAACTTGGATGATAAATGGCGAAAGAAAATCTTGGAAAGAAAGAAAACAGCAAGAAAAACCTTGGAAGAAGCCAAAATAGCTGAAGAGAAACCAAAAGAAGAAAAAGAAAAGCAAAAACCCGCGAAAGAAACCGAACCGGAAAAACCAAAGAAAACAAGGGCTAGGAAAAGAACTAAAAGGAAAAAAGAAGGAGAAGAAACAGCTGTGAAGAGTACTAAAAAACCAAAAGCCCGAGCAAAACGCAAAACAACCAAACGTGCAAAGAAACCGGCAAAAACCAAGGAAAAGGAGGGAAGCTGATGGGAAAGAAAGGTGCAAAAAGGCATCTAAAACGCAAGCCTGCTCCAAAATTCTGGCCTATATCTAAGAAACGGTTTGTTTGGGCTATAAGACCAACACCTGGACCCCACTCGCTTGAAAATTGTTTACCCCTCGGCATGATTATTCGGGACATTTTGGGCTTTGCTGAAACTAGACGAGAGGCTAAGAAGATAATTTCTAATGAAAAGGTCTTAGTTGATGGTAAAGTCCGGCTTAAGGATGATTATCCGGTCGGCCTTATGGACGTAATTCATATTCGAGAAGTGGAGAAGACTTACCGTGTACTCCCATCAGCTAAAGGTTTCATCCTTCATCCCATAGAGGGTGAGGAATCAAGCTTCAAACTCTGCCGGGTTGAAAACAAAAACATTGTCAAAAACGGGCATATTCAACTAAACCTCCATGATGGCTCGAACATACTTATAAAAGTGGCTGATCCCGCAAATCCGGTTGAAGATGTTTATGCAACGCTTGACGTTTTAAAAATAAAGCTTCCAGAAAGAGAAATTCTTGGGCATATCAAGATGAAGAAAGGCGTCCTAGCCATAATTACTGGCGGAAAAAACATGGGAAAATTCGGTAAAATCGTCGAAATTGAGGAGAGAGCGGGACAGAAACGTAGAAACTGGCTGGTAACAATCGAAGATAACGCTGGAAACGCCTTCAAAACAAGGCTTAACTACATTTTTCCCATAGGCGAAAATCAACCTCTAATATCCCTGCCCCAAGGTGAATGAAGTGTCAGAAGAAGAAATACGCAGAAAATGGCAACGAAACCCCATGCTTAAACCAAGAATAGAAAAGGTAGTGGTAAATATATCCGTAGGAAAATCTGGTGAACCTCTCGAAAAAGCTGCAAAAGTCCTTGAAGAACTCACTGGACAAAAACCATGTAAACGAAAAGCAAGAAAAACGATCCGAGATTTTGGCATAAGGAAAGGTGAACCTATCGCCTGCCTAGTTACGCTTAGAAAAGAACGTGCCCTCGAATTCCTAAAAAAGGCTCTAGAAGCCATTGATAATAAACTATCCAAAAGCTGTTTCGACGAACATGGTAACTTTACTTTCGGTATAAAGGAACACATAGAAATTCCGGGGATGAGGTATGACCCAGAGCTCGGCATTTTTGGCATGGACGTATGCGTCTCGCTCTGCCGCCCCGGACAACGCGTTAGATATCGGCGAATAGAAAGGAAGAAAAAAATTGGTAAGCATCACAGACTCATACCTGAGGAAGCTATGCTCTTCATTAAGGAACTGACTGGAGTAGAAATAGTGTAGGAGTTGAAAGGCGAATATGGCTAAGCAGAAACCAAAAAAGGTAAGAAAGTATGGGAAAGGCAGCCGACCTTGTAGACGTTGCGGCGCCTATGGCTCCGTCATCCGCCGATACAATTTATATATCTGCCGTCAATGCTTTAGGGAGATTGCCAAAAAGCTCGGGTTTAAAAAATACGAGTAGAGGTTAAAACCGATGGACACTGTAGCAAACGGGCTGACAACAATAATGAATAACGAGATGCGGAACAAACGTGAATGCATAATTAGCCCAGCATCTAAACTGCTGGGAAGGGTGCTCCGAGTAATGCAGCTAAACGGTTACATAGGTGAGTTTGAATTCATCGATGATGGACGACAGGGAAAATTTCGGGTTCAACTTTTAGGCAGAATAAACAAATGTGGAGCTGTAAAACCAAGATATCCAATAAAAATGGGTGAATTTGAAGAATGGGAAAAACGCTTCCTTCCCTCCAGAGAAATAGGTATCCTCGTAATATCTACACCATATGGAGTAATGTCCCACAAAGAAGCAAAGAAAAAACACACAGGAGGAAGAATCCTAGCTTTTGTGTACTAAAGAAAAGGTGAACAAATGAAAGTCATAGAAGAAGTGAAAACCGTTTCAATCCCTGAAGGAGTAGAGGTACAACTCAACGGTAAAATAGTCACTGTCAAGGGCGAAAAGGGAACAATAACTAGAGATTTTTCTAAGATACCTCTAACTATTGAAAAGGAAGGAAACACTATAATTGTGAGGGCGCATTGGCCCAGAAAAAAGGAAGCTGCACTTGTCGGAACAATAGCTTCTCACATTCAAAACATGATAACAGGAGTAACTAAAGGTTTCACTTACAAGCTTAAAATCGTGTTCTCCCATTTTCCTATATCTGTAAAAGTTCAAGACAAAACTATTTTAATAGAAAACTTCACTGGCGAAAGAAGCCCCAGAAAAGCCAAAATTGTCGGCGACGACGTAAAAGTTATAGTGAAAAGCGAAGATGTCATCGTCCAAGGAATAAACATAGAACATGTAAGCCAAACAGCCGCTAACATCGAACAAGCAACCAAAGTCAAAAACAAAGATCCCAGAGTATTCCTTGACGGAATATACGTATACGAAAAAACAGAGGGCCTACAAGAATGAGAAAAACCAAGAAAGAAGAATCAATAAAAAAACTAGAAGAAAGAAAAAAGGCTCTAAAAACCAGAGAAAAACTGAAAAAGAAAAAACCAGACTTTGTTCGGCAAGAGAGCTGGCGTTATATACGTCTAAAAGAAAACTGGAGAAGACCTAAAGGACTAGACAACAAAATGCGAAGAAAAATAAAGGGATGGCCATCAACAGTAAACACTGGTTACCGAGGACCCAAAAAAGCAAGGGGACTCCACCCATCTGGATATGAGGAAGTAATTGTTCGAAACGTGGACGACTTGGAAAAGATAAACCCGGTTCTTCAAGCAGCACGAATCGCTCATACTGTTGGAATCAAAAAAAGAGCCCAAATTCTGCTAAGAGCCAAAGAAAAAAGAATACATGTTCTAAACCCACCGAAAACACCCGAAATCCCAACTGAAACTGCTGAACTAGAAGAAACAGCTGAAAAACTAGAAACAGTGGAGGAGCAAACAAGATGAGCTTGAAGAACCAACGTCGCCTGGCCGCCGAAATCCTAAAAGTTGGTGAAAATCGTGTGTGGATAGACCCCGAAAGAATAGACGATGTCCAGATGGCAATAACTCGTGAAGAAATAAAAAGACTCATCCATGAAGGTGCCATCAGAAAACTAAAGGAAAAAGGGATAAGCCGGGCCAGAGCCCGAGTTCTCCAAAGGAAAAAGAAGAAAGGCTTGAGAAGAGGACCGGGAAGCAGAACCGGAAGTTCTGGAGCAAGAATCTCCAAAAAAGAGGCTTGGATGAAAAAAATAAGGGCTTTACGCCGAAGATTACGCGAACTTAAAGCGAAGAAAATAATCACTGTTAGCGTTTACCGTAAGGTTTATAGGATGGCTGGAAGCGGAGCCTTCAAGTCCATCGCCGAAATGGAACGTTACCTCAAAGCTAACGACCTCTGGAGGAAACGATAAAACATGGCTAAAGGCCCGCGGTATCGACTACCTTTCCGTAGAAGACGTGAAGGCAAAACAAACTATCGAATTAGAAGAGCCTTAGTAATCTCAGGTAAACCCCGCCTCGTAGTTCGTGGGAGCCTGAACCATTTTATGGCCCAAATTGTGAAGGCCAAACCACAAGGCGACGAAGTAGTAGTTTCAGCCCATACACGGGAGCTTATTAGAATCTATGGTTGGAAGGCTCACTGCGGAAACCTTCCCTCCGCTTACTTAATTGGATTCCTATGCGGCCTTAAAGCCGTAGCAAAAGGCGTGAAAGAAGCCATTTTAGATATAGGGCTCCATGAGCCAGTTAAAGGCGCCCGAATTTTCGCAGCTTTAAAGGGAGCTGTTGACGCCGGCATGAGCATACCTCACAGTGAGGAAAAACTTCCAAGCGATGAAAGAATACAGGGCGTCCACATAGCTGAATATGCCCAAACCCTCAAAACAGTTCCAGAAGAATATGAAAAACAGTTCGCCCATTACTTGGCGAAAAAACTTTCACCAGAAAAGCTTCCTCAACACTTCGCTAAAGTTAAAGAGAAAATCCTTTTATCTTTCAAGCCTAAAAAGGCTGAAAAAACCAAAAAACCGGCGAAAACCAAAAAGCCGATCAAAAAGCCTAGTAGAAAGAAGAAAAGTAAAAGGAGGAAAAAGAAGTAGTGAGACGTTACCGTCCAACTACCAGGCTAAACATTGAAGAATGGGTTCCTCGAACTCGGCTGGGCAAACTAATCCAAGAAGGAAAAATCACCTCAATAGAGGAAGTGTTCATCGAAGGCTTACCTCTCCGAGAGCCAGAAATAGTGGACGTACTCATCCCAGAACTTCAAGAAGAAGTAATAAACATAAACCTCGTCCAAAAACAAACTGACGCAGGAGAAAAATCAAGATTCAAAGCCATAGTAGCCATAGGGAACCAAGACGGCTACGTAGGATTAGGCTCCGGGAAAGCCCGGCAAGTACGGACAGCCATAGAAAAAGCAGCCATAAACGCACGGCTAAACATAACTCCAATCCGCCGAGGATGCGGAAGCTGGGAATGTGGATGTGGAAAACCCCACTCCCTACCCTTCCAGATTGAAGGGAAATGCGGAGGGGTTCGTATCGTAATAGTCCCCGGGCCTAGAGGGCTCGGATTAGTAGCCGGAGAAGTAGCAAAAATAATTCTTGGTCTCGCTGGAATCAAAGATTGCTGGACTCGAAGCTATGGGCCAACTCGAACAGTTCCCTCCTTTGCTTACGCCGTTTTCGACGCGTTGAAAAAGACCTACCAGCTGGTTACTCCTTCGGACTGGGTGAGATAGGATGAGTAAACCCCAAAGCGGAAAAGGCCGCAAATGCCTTGTCGCTGTCCGAATTCGAGGGGTAATAGACGCATCCAGAGATGTTCGCACTACACTTCAAATGCTTAACATGAAAAGGAACTATCATGCTATACTAATCGACAACCGACCCTCCTATCTGGGAATGCTAAAAGAGATTCAAAACTACGTCACGTGGGGTGAACCCACGAAGGAAACGGTTCAAATGCTCATTGAAAAGCGCGGCCGACTCATGGGCGACAAGCCGATAACAGAGGGCTTCGTTGAGAAGTTAGGATTTAAATCCTTAAATGAACTCGCAGAGGCCGTGTATAATTGCTCCGTGAGTTATAACAAGCTACCCGGCATAAAACCCTTCTTTAGGCTTCACCCGCCGTCCAAGGGCTTCAAGGGAAAAGTGAAAAAAAGCTACCAAGCAGGAGGAGAAGCCGGATACCGCGGCGAAGCCATAAACAACCTCATCCAAAGAATGATTTAAAAAATCCTGATGAAACAAGTAACACTATCTTTACTAAGGTTTCGTTCCAGAAATATAAAACTATATTTTGGATCTGAGGAAAATTTTGTAAAAATTCAAAGGATTTCAGATAATTTTTTGCATATTTCCTCCAAGAAGTTCTTGTCTTCATCTGTGAATGGTGAAAGTTGGTGGGAGTCAATATCAAGTTCGCCGACAATTTCTCCATCCTTAAAGATCGGTATGACGATTTCTGATTTTACCTCCGGGCTACAAGCTAAATAGTTCTCCTCTTTGGAAACATCTTGCACAACAAAGGTTTTCTTTAGCTTAGCTGCTTGTCCACATATTCCTTTGCCAAAAGGTATTCGTTTATGTTCGGTTTGGGTTCCTTCAAAAGGTCCGAGAACAAGTTCCTTTTTCCTCTTTTTGTCAACAAGGTAGAACCCAACCCAATCATAGTAAGGGACATTCTCCTTAAGTAGCTTGCAGATGGACTTGAGCTTTTCCTCTACATTTGATTGTTTATTTACGATCTCTTCTATCTTCTTAATAAGGGCGCTAAACAAAGCATTTTTCTCTTTCATGCCCTTCGCAACTTCCTTAAGATGATCGAGCTTTACTAGCGTGTTTCTAAAATTCGTGGTGATAA
>MTLR01000171.1 GCA_002010925.1 Candidatus Bathyarchaeota archaeon JdFR-04 | reverse complement strand
CTGAATTAGGGTTTTTGCAGAACGTAAATCTTCCATGATGTTTGCAGGAATTTGTTCCCCTCTCTTTCTGAACTCCACTATCATATCGGCTAAAACCTTCCAAACGGCTTCATATCCCAATTTTGTTCCCCTAAACATTTCTATATATTTAAGATTCAAGAAACAGCTTAACTACTTCCTCGCCACGCATTCCCTTTTTGACGCCGAAGTCTTCTGCCTTTGAACTAACAAGCCTAACCTCTCCACTTAACATTTCCTCAAAGTTTTTAACGCCAGAAACCACTGCCGCGGCTACGCCTAACTTTTCGGCTGCTTCCATGTTAAGAAAGCCACACATGAGGAACCCCCGCTTACCAACTATTAGAAGTAAAGGTGGAGAGCTAGGAAGTTCAACCTTTAAGCCTAAAGCTGCTTTATTATCAAAGTTTAATTGAGCAATCTGAATCATTTTAGGATTTCTCCAATTCTGTTCTATCGTCATTTTCGGTTTAGTTTAAATAAGTATTGCGATAAATAGCTGAAGAAAGGGATAAGAGCTTGTTGACCAAGCTGAAGCAGAAGTTTCAATTGAAGATCGCTGGATTAGCGAAGAAGTTATGGAATGCTGGTTTGACCCCTAACATTGTGAGCGGCCTAGGAATCGTTTTGGCGGTTTTATGTGCGGCAACTTATGTAAGAGCAAAAGAGTCAACATTCTTTCTACTTCTAGCGCCAGTTTTGTTACTTTTGTCGGGTTTCTGCGACGCTCTGGATGGCGCCATGGCAAGGCTTGGTTCACGGGAAACAGCTTTCGGCAGTTTCATTGATTCGATTTTAGACAGGTACTCAGATACCATAGTTTATTCCTCCATATTAATTGGTGATTTATGCGAAATTCATTGGGGATTAACAGCCCTAATTGGTTCCTTACTTGTGAGCTATACAAGAGCTAAGGGAGAAGTGGAAGGGGTGAAAATGGAAGCTGTTGGTTTAATGGAAAGACCCGAACGAATATTAGTAATTGCAACGGCGACTTTTGTGACGGTTCGTGTAGAAAACGCGTTAAACTGGGGAATTTTTCTATTGGCAGTGTTAACTAATCTAACAGTAATACAGAGAATAATACACTTTTATAAGTTGACAAATAAAGCCAGTAAGGAAATTTAGAGGCTACCGCCTACCTCTTCTTCTACGTTCATTTTTGGAGCGAACTTTAACGATTCCACGGTGCACAGCACAGGATACACAGTAATATTTAGTTTGGATCGGCGCCGAAATATAAGCACCTTTTTGCCGAAGCTCCTTGGCTAAAACAGGATCAACCAATGACATACGCCTTGAAACCTTTTTAGCTTTATCTCTAGGAACAAGCTCGCCGCAGCTAGCACATTGAACAAACCCGCTTCTACCTTTGCCACCCTTGGACCTTCCCCGACTTTTTCGTTTTACTGGCAAACCTCATCACGAATGCAAGTTTCCAATTTAGAAACGCAAGTGTAATTTATATTTATTCCTACCTTAAATTATTGTATGGACTATTTCTTATCTTAATTTTAGAATTTTTGCTATGTTAGCGTTGGGATCTATTCGCAGTTTTATCTTTCCGGTTCGGGAAGTGAAAAGGGTCGTTACCCCCGGTCCATGTCCGGAAACTACAGAGTCACAGTGGACTATTATCCCAACGGTTACGGCGCCTTTTCTATAGAGTCGGCCGTAGGTGCTGTCTGCATCGGTAATGGCAACGAGATCGCCTAGGCGCAGGTCCTCTAGTCCATAGGTTTTTACTGTATTCTCGTCGAAAAGCTGAATGTCATAATCCCCTGAATAGGTTTGGTTTGCACCAAGTCCAGACCCCATTAGAAAAGCGGGAATTTCATGAGTTACCGGGATTTCTAATTTGTCGCCTACTGGTTGAGGATTCAATGCCTCCAAGAAGTGAGGATCTAAGTTCATAACTTTTATATCTGGAAAGTTAAGTAAGCGTAACCCCAGTCCATATGACTTTATGAGAATTTTGTCTCCTATCACAAGTTTCTCCAGCGTTTCCCACGGAAAATCTACGATCACATGTTCAATTCCGCCATGTTTTCCGGTTACCGTTCCTTTTGCACCTTTAGCATCTCCACTTATGACTATAGCTTCATTTCCTATACACGCCAGAACATTCAACGCTCTATTAGCCCCGGAGTATACATCTTCCTTCTCCTTGTTTTGGATACTTACACCTGGTTCAACATGATCGGCTTGCCATCCACAGACCGGATCACCAACACGCACATTATAGGTTATGCCGCCTATGCTTGGCAGTATAACCGGCTCTCCATTGGCAGTTATTCGGTAGGGACTTCGACCATAGATCGGGCTAACTACCTCTCCTGCAACCGAAAGCTTTACGAGTTTATCCTTATTAGTTCTTAACATTCTCTTCTCTCCTGTCAGATGAAGCTATTATGGTGAAGGATTTGATAAGATTTAGTACCTTGTTTATGGCTAGCTATATAAACTAGAGGCTGAAATTAAGTGTAAAGCGGAAAAGGAGAGAATTGAATGGCAAACGTTGTGGTTTCATATAAAATCTTTCCAACTGACATAACAGTGGATTTTGAACAACTTAAAAAATCAATTGAAAGAAGTCTACCTGAATTCGCTTCTATCTACGGATACGGTGAAGAACCCATTGCATTCGGCTTAAAAGCCCTAATTGCACATATAAAAATTCCTGAAGATAAATCCGGAATCCTCGAGAAACTCGAAAACAAACTCCAAGAAATAGAAAACGTGAGCCAAATACAAACCATAATGGTACGTAGAACCCGATAAACGAACGAAACTTTAAATATAGAAACAATATTCAACCATCTAGAAATTCTGGCGAGGAGTAAAATGCATGACTGAAGTTCAATTACGCGTAGCAGACGCAAAACAACGGGATGTAGGAAGGGGAATAGCCAGAATAGATCAGAAAACCATGCAGAAACTTGGGATATCTGCCGGAGATGTCATAGAGATAACGGGAAAACGCACAACCTCCGCTATAGCCTGGCCGGCCTACACTGAAGACCAAAACCGTGGCATCATACGTATCGACGGTTTCACAAGAAAAAACGCAGGAGTAGCAATAAATGAATACGTCGTAATAAAACCTGCAAAAGTCAAGAGCGCATTAAGCGTAACACTAGCACCTGTTGACATGCGGCTTAACGTAGATGAGGATTTTACACATTTTGTTAAAAACCGTCTCATGGAGCGCACAGTGATTGAAGGTGACACAACACTTGTAATGATGCTAGGGCAAGCCATACCTTTCACGGTAACCAAGACTCGCCCCCACGGGATAGTAAGAATTACTCAAGACACTAAACTGCAAATACTAAGCGAACCAGCCCCGGAAGCCAGAGGAATGCCACGAACAACATATGAAGATATAGGAGGACTACATGAAGAAATTCAACGCGTAAGAGAAATGGTTGAACTCCCCCTTCGACACCCGGAATTATTCCAAAGATTAGGAATAGAACCTCCCAAAGGAGTCCTGCTTCATGGTCCTCCTGGCTGCGGTAAAACCCTGCTAGCCAGAGCAGTAGCCAATGAGTCTGAAGCTAACTTCTTCGCCATAAATGGACCGGAAATCATGAGNAAATTCTATGGTGAGTCCGAGGCCAGACTTAGGGAGATATTCCAGCAAGCACAACAAAACGCGCCAAGCATCATATTCATAGATGAACTTGACGCCATAGCTCCGAAACGGGAAGAAGTAACTGGTGAAGTTGAAAGACGGGTTGTTGCCCAGCTTCTTGCTTTGATGGACGGATTAGCGGGAAGAGGCAACGTCATAGTAATTGGCGCTACTAACAGGCCTGATGCTTTGGATCCCGCATTGCGAAGGCCTGGAAGATTTGACCGAGAAATAGAAATAGGCGTACCTGACAAACAAGCTAGATACGAAATTTTACAAATTCACACGCGGGGAATGCCCCTAGCCGAAGACGTTGACCTACGTAAACTAGCCGAAATAACTCACGGCTATACAGGCGCAGACTTAGCAGCCCTCTGCCGTGAAACCGCAATGAAAGCTTTACGAAGATATCTACCTCAAATAAACCTCGAAGAAGAACGTATCCCCCCCAACGTTCTTGAAAAAATGGAAGTAAGAATGGAAGACTTCCTAAATGCATACAAAGAGATAACGCCAACAGCTATGAGAGAAGTTTACATAGAAGTCCCAGCCGTTCACTGGAGTGACATAGGAGGACTAGACAAAGTAAAACAAGAACTAAGAGAAGCTGTAGAATGGCCCCTTAAAAATCCGGAAATGTTCAAGAGACTCGGAATTAAACCGCCAAAAGGAATACTCCTTTATGGTCCTCCTGGCTGCGGTAAAACCCTGCTAGCCAGAGCAGTAGCCACGGAAAGCGAAGCCAACTTCATAACAATTAAGGGTCCAGAGGTATTCTCAAAGTGGGTTGGTGAGTCTGAGAAAGCCATACGGGAGGTATTTAGAAAGGCACGGATGGCAGCACCTTCCGTGATATTCTTCGATGAGTTCGATGCTTTGGTCCCTAGGCGTGGGATGGGTTACGCTGACAGCGGCGTAACCGAACGCGTGATAAGTCAGCTATTAACTGAAATCGACGGAATCCAGACCCTTGAAGATGTAGTGATAATTGCAGCGACTAACAGACCGGACATAGTGGACCCAGCTGTCCTCCGACCTGGAAGATTTGATAGGCTAATCTACGTTCCCGAACCCGACGAAAAAGCTAGACTAGAAATCTTCCAAATTTACACAAAAAACATGCCCCTAGCCAAAGACGTTGACATATCCCATTTAGCAGAAGCTACCAAGGGCTACTCTGGAGCAGATATTGAAGCTTTATGTCGTGAGGCAGCATTGAATGCTTTAAGAAGGGATACAAACGCTAAAGAAGTAACGAGAACCGACTTCGAACAAGCCTTGGAGAAAATTGGCCCATCCATTTCGGAAGATATGGAGAACTGGTATAGGAACTTTGCGAAGCAAGTTAGACGGATAAAGAAACCAGCAACCCCAATTGCTTAGAGGATATAAAATGTCAAAGATATGGTACACCCATTCAATTAATTCTAAAATATTGGAGCTTCTTCGGAGAAAAGGAGCTATGAAAGATACGGAGTTATACGAAGCACTTAAAGAAAACATTAACGAGTTAGGCATGGGTGAGTTCAACAAAATACTGATGTCAATGGAAGTTCAAGGACTAATCATTGTTTCATCTTTAACCAGAGGAAAACGCCGAGTTGAGCTAGTAAACGCAAAAAGTTAACATCAAACCCAAGTTTCACCCTTTCGTCCTGCCCGTTAGTTTGTCGGGAAAGACTTTGGTTGAAGTAGCCGTTGTTGGAGGCGGAGTATGCGGACTCTTTTGTGGATTAATACTAGCCGAACATGACGTTGAGGTAGCAATTTTCGAAGAACACCCAAGCATAGGTAAACCATCCCACTGCGCCGGACATCTAAGCATTAAAAACCTAGAACAGCTCGGATTTTATCCCCTTCCAAAGGGAATATTAGAGAACGAGTATAAAGGCGCATTTTTTTACTCACCCACAGGAAACAGCTTTAAAGTCGAATTTGATTCTCCAGTTACGTGTTCAGTAAACCGCGAATCCTTCGATAAATTTGTAGCTGAACTTGCCTTAAAAGCTGGGGTAAAAGTTCATTTAAAAACTTACGTGAAATCTCTTGTTATCAGAAATAGGCAAGTGAAGGGAATTAATATTAACTACGACGGAAAGCTTAAACACGTAAACGTTAAGATGGTTGTTGATGCAGAAGGAGTATCATCCCGTATTTTGCGTCAGGTTGGACTGCAAACATTAAACCGTTCCATGGTAGTTAACGGAGTTTCAGCTGAAACTGAACGAGTAAAAAACTTGAACGAAGACTTTATTGAGGTTTACTTTGGAAATGCATACGCCCCTGGATTCTACGCTTGGATTATGCCTCGAAAAGACGGAACTGCAAAAATTGGACTAGCCACAAAACAAGGGAACCCGAAACAATTCCTAGATAAGTTTAAACAGAAACATCCTGTGGCATCGAAAAAGTTGGATGGAGCCAAAATTGTTCAAAAAACTTTCCACCCTATAACTCTAGGCGGGTTCATCCCGCAGAGTTTTTCAGAGGGTTTTATTGTTGTAGGAGACGCAGCTTCTCAGGTTAAGCCAACAACGGGAGGTGGCGTCATTCTAGGTATGAACTGCGCTAAGATAGCTGCAGAAACTATTCATAAAGCTTTAAAAAAGAGGGACTTTTCGGCTAAAGTTCTTTCAGAGTATCAACGAAGATGCAGAAAACTTATGGGCTTCGACATGCGGGTTATGTTTTGGATGAGGAAAATATTTGATAAGTTATCTGACAGCCAAATTGACAAGCTGATCCTCAAATGCCAAAGCCTCGGATTGTCAGAGACTTTAGGAAAAGTCCAAGATATCGACTTTCAAGGCAGATCCATAGCAAGAATTGCTTGGCAACCATCAATTATCAGTTTTGGGTTATATCTCATCTTTGAAGTTCTTTTTAGTCAGAAACCCTTTAACTAAGGCTTTACACTACTGATGAAACAGCCCTTGCTGTGAGTGAAACCAATGCCCTTCGAGTTTGAATATAAACAAGTCATCGTGTTGAGAACGGACATCCGAATGAGCAAAGGTAAAGCAGCCGTTCAAGTCGCCCATGCAGCAGTTTCTGCGGCTGAAGAAGCAAGAAAAAAGTTTAGAAACTGGT
>MTLR01000143.1 GCA_002010925.1 Candidatus Bathyarchaeota archaeon JdFR-04 | reverse complement strand
TAATTACTTCCATCGCGTCAAATTTCCATAACATTCGCCGTTCGAGTGTTCCATGATATAAAGCATTTGGATGAGCTACAACAGCTATTCCGCCCTGCTTATGGATAATTTCTAAGGTTTCTCTCACAGTTAAGCCGGTTGGTATAGACTTTTGAACATTCAATGCTAGGACATGCCCATTTCGGCTGAGCACTTCTGTTCCTGGAATAATTATTAAACCAGTTTTACCCGAATACTTCTTGGCTATTTTTAAGGCTCCGTCAATTCGGTCATGGTCAGTTATTGCTATTCCGTTTAGGCCCCGTTTCTTTGCATAGGCAACCAGCTGTGATGGGGTTATCGTGGAATCGTAAGAGTAGTAAGTGTGAACGTGAAAGTCTATTCTTAGAGGCAATTTCTCTTTTTCCAGTTTCTCTTTTATCCTTCCCTTCTCTGCCTTATTTCTTCCAGCTTGGCTTCCAGTTCATCTTCTGTTAATGTTATCTTGCTGAATAAGGGTTTAGCTTTGTTCACTTTATGGCCAGGAGGCAATGGGATTATTGCTTCTTCCCATTTCTGTTCATGAACGATTCCAGGCATGTTTAAGAGGTTCCAGGTTTTTTGGGCTGTTTGAGGCATGAAGGGTGCTGATGTTATGGCTAGAGTTTTCACGATTTGGGCCGCAACATAAATAGTGTTAGCAGCTTTACGTGGATCTGTTTTTAGCTGGTTCCACGGCTCTTTCTCATTTAAGTAGCGGTTTCCAAGGCGACTTATTTCCATAACCGTGTTCACTGCTGATTGAAGCCTGCAGTTTTCGATTAACTCTCCAATTTGCATTAGCTTTTTCCTAACCTCTTCTAAAACTTCCTTGTCATCTTCTTCTAGTGTGGATGCTGGAACAGTGTGATCGAAGTTTCTATTTAAGAAGGTAATTGTTCTATGAATGAAATTTCCGAAACTGTCATTTAGGTCCGCGTTTACCTTTTCTATGAAGGTTTTCCATGTAAAGTTTGTATCCTTCGTTTCAGGTCTAGTTGCCATGAGGAAGTATCGCCAGTAGTCAGCTGGGAAAAGCTCTAGAGCTTCATCTATCCATATTCCGATTCTACGGCTTTTGGAAAAAGCTTCCTCTTTAAATTGGAGGAACTCGTTGGTTGAAACGTTCCATGGAAGATTGTATCCTTCGTTGGAAGCTAAAAGCAGGGCTGGGAGAATTAACGTGTGGAAGGGGATGTTGTCCTTCCCTATAAAATAGAGGGTTTTAGCCTCTTTATTGAACCAAAAATCCTTCCATTTTTCTCCATCGCCATGCTTCTTGAAATATTCTATGGTGGCGGAAACATAACCTAAAACAGCTTCAACCCAAACGTATATTGTTTTGTCCTCGGCTCCTGGGAAAGGCGCTGGGATCCCCCACTTGTTGTCCCTAGTCAAAGCTCGCGGTTTTAATCCTTCCTTTAAGAGGTTTAAGCTGAAGTTTCTTGCGTTGTCGGGTAATCGTTTGTTTTCCTCAATGAATTGGAGGAGTCTTTCCGAGAATCTGGGAAGGTCAAAATACCAATGTTTAGTTCTCTTAAGCGCTGGCTTGCCTTTGCATATTACGCAGTAGGGGTCAATTAATTTCACGGGTTCCAGTAGCCTACCGCAAGATTCGCATTGATCTCCCCTCGCACTTTCATATCCACAGTAGGGACACTTTCCTTCGATGAAGCGGTCTGGAAGAAAGCGTTGACAGTTTTCGCAGTAGGTCATATCTGTTTCTTCGGTGAATATGTGCCCGTTTTCGTAAATTTGCATGTAATGTTTTTGAACAAACTCTTTGTGCGTTGGACTTTCAGTTCGAGAATAGTTGTCAAACTGAACGTTCCAACGGTCGAACAACTCAACTACTTTGGCGTGATTTTCATCGGTAAGTTGTTTTGGCGGAATGCCCCGTCTAACAGCCTCAACCTCAATAGGGGTTCCATGCTCATCAGAACCTGTAACATAAAGCACTTCTTCTCCCTTTAACCGATAATAACGTGCAACCACATCAGCAGAAAGAATTGGAATCAAAGTACCTAAGTGTGGAACATAGTTTATGTAAGGCCAAGCTGAAGTTATCAACACTTTTCCGAGTGCAGTACACCTCCACTAGATTTCATATAAACTTTTGAGCTATCCCTTTACTATAGGGTGGCTTCTAAAAAGTTTAGCGCCGTTCCTCCCTTTCCAAGACTATTGGAGGACGCCTAATGGATAGGAATATTGTGGAGGCAATTATGATCGTGCATATGATTATTAGAATGGCCTGTATCGTCAACAAAGTTTCAATTTTCTCTAGCCCCTCAACCTTTTCGTAGTGGGGAGAACCTGCAATGTTTATTGGGACCTCGTAATAATCTCTTGTGGCTTCAGGGTAGTGGAAGGGGCTCTTGTCAACATAAACCTTTACCATGATAACGCCGGAAACAGCTCTTCCATCCCCGGGAACCTCAAAGTTGTCATGTCCAAAGTAGGTTTTTTGTCCACGAACCTTTATTTTGAAGTCAGGTTTTTTGGTGCTGTTTCCTTCCCAACCGTTCTGTGAAAAGGTGAACCAGGGATAATAGATCTCTATCTTTTTGATTACTAAGTCCACATCCGTCCGGTCGTTTCTAATAGTGATGAAAAGCGTGCCCTTCTCCCCGGGCGAATAGTAGGGTTTGTCTGTCCAAGCGTAGAAGTTTACTGTCTGCTCTATTTGAGAGTAGGCTGGGAGAACTAAAAGTATGCAGAAAACTATAGCTGGGAACACTGTTGCGTTGAGTTTTGATTTCAAAGATGTAATCCACCTGTCAAGCCTTAGGTTCTAAATTCTAAAAGGGGCAGGTAAGTTAATAAAACTTGTTTTAGAAAAACCCTAAATTAAGCTTCTTTAACGTTTCCGTTACAACTTTCGCCGAAGCGTCGGTTTTTACGCCTCGAGAATTGAAATGAGTTTTTCCAGCTTTGAACCTTCTACTCTTCAAAAACCTCACAACTTTTTCCAATGGAGGGACATTAATCTTAAGTCGACCGCAAATTTTGTCCACCACAAAGTAGGTGGGCGGTAACTCTGCCTCATCATAAATTGTTGAAAGAAGCTTTAGAATACGCTTGTGCTGTTTAAACCTCCGACGGTTAGCCTCTTCCATCATTAACCCACAAAAGGCTTTATCAACTATTTCTCCAATCCAGAGTGAACCCGCTGTTTCAAGTTTCATTCCGCATTCTCGACATTCCAACGGAAACCCAAAAAGCGAGTCTTGAGTTATAACCTCTCTGTGGAAACATCTAAAACAATGAACTACGTATCCCAAGTTTCTTAGAGTTTTGTCAGCCTTTTTCGCACCGTATTCCGCAGTCGCATATAAGCGTATATAATGGTCTGTTGAATGGCTGAAAACTATTCTTATGCCTATATCATGTTTCGCCGCATTTCTCGCCAAACAAGCTGCTAAAAGGCGAACAGCTAATTCGTGGCAGTATTCTGTACGTAGAGGCTTACCACCGTATTTCCTCATGCAAGCTTTGGAGTGAACTCCACATAGGGGTGCCAAATCCGTAGCTGTTAAAGCGAGCATCCCTTTATCACGTAGAGCTCTAACAGCGGAATCCAAATAGGGCGCTGGGGAGCCGAAAGGGTCTATGTCAATAAAGCCAAACCTTTTCCGCGGGGCTGCATGGACGCTTAAAACTAAGTTAGCGTCCTCCTTTTCTATGCTGACTTGTTTGGATAAGCCGTTGATTTCTGCATTAAATCTGGCTAATTTCACAGCTTTGGGGTTTAGGTCGCTCATTAAAACCTTTTTTACACCTTTTACCTCTTTCGCATAGCGTATCCCCCGGATTCCACATCCAGCCAAGGGTTCGCAAACAACTATCTCCTCGCCACGAATTTTCTGATAGGTTTGCAGGGCTAAAACTGCAAGGTCACGGTTAAGCTCCATGGCTGGGTTATAGAAAACCGGGGCTTTTGAAGGGGCATACTCTGAAGGCGAAGCCACAAAGGCTTCGAGCCGCGGAACAACCAATTCAACTTCCCCTTCCCTAACAATTTCAGTTGGAAATCCAAAATCTGCTTTACCTTTTTGCATAACGTAAACCCTTTTAATAACCAGCCAAACTATGTGTTATCCTTCCCTGCAAAATTGTTTTAGCCAACCATTTAAACTTTCTTTCACGAGCAAAGTTGAAACGCTTAATCTTCCTAACTGGACGCCCAGGAGTTGGAAAAACAACTGTGCTAATTCGGGCTGTGGAGAAACTGAAAGAAGGCGGCTATATCCCTGGTGGAATGATAAGCCGAGAATTAAGAGATAAGGGAAGCCGCATAGGATTCGAAATCATAAACCTTAAAACTCAAGCCAAGGGATGGCTGGCTCACATAAACCAACCGTCTGGACCAAAAATAGGGAAATATCGTGTAAACCTTAAAGGCCTAGAGCAGATAGGTGCAAAATCAATAATCGAAGCCATAGAAACGGCTGACTTTATTGTAATAGATGAAATAGGGCCAATGGAACTCTATTCTCGGGCCTTTGTAAACGCCGTTTTCCAAGCCTTGCACAGTAACAAACTCGTTGTTGGGACCATCCATTGGAGGGCACGTGGAAAATTAATTGAAACCGTTAGGAAAAGTGTTGAGTCGGAAATAATTGAAGTAAACCCTCAAAATCGGGAACATTTATGCGCGGTTGTTGTGGAGAAATGTCTCAATTTCTTGAAAGCTTAAATGACTCTGCGAGAACAGTAGGGGGAGGAGAAAGTTTTCATGTTGGTCGCTGGTGTGGATGATGCTGGAAGAGGGGCAGTAATCGGGCCTCTAGTAATTGCTGGAGTGGTTTTCTCCGAGAAAGATCTTTCCCAGCTTGTAAGATTAGGTGTTCGAGATTCAAAGCTTCTCTCTCCAAGCAGAAGGTTCAGGCTTGCGGAGGAGATAAAGAACATAGCCGTAAAACATAAGGTTGTTAAGCTTTCACCCCAGGAAATCGATAAAGTTGTTATGTCTAACCGGAAGCTTTACAAGCTAAACCGTTTGGAAGCCCAAACCATGGCGAAAATCTTGGAAGAGCTTAAACCTGATGTAGCCTACGTGGATGCTTCAGATGTGTTAGCAGAACGGTTTAAACAGCACATTCTTGAATGCCTCTCCTTTAATCTCAAAATAATTTCTGAACATAAAGCTGACAAAACTTACCCCATAGTTTCTGCGGCTTCCATAGTTGCCAAGGCGGAAAGAGATCTGTCCATACAGAAATTGAAAGAGAATTATGGAGATATAGGTTGCGGATACCCTACCGACCCAAAAACCATGGCCTTTCTTAAAGAATCTCTAAAAAAGTTTGGTGAATACCCAACGTTTGTTCGGAAATCTTGGAAACCAGCTAAAAAACTTAGGAAAGAAGCTAAGACAAGGCAAATAAAACTCGGCTAAATTTTGGCGATGACCTCTTCTAAGTCTTTAGCTTTTAGGATTTCTCTCTCATGAAGCAAAGGAACATCGCCGTTTTCCTCAATAAAATTCCTATTGTTCGTTATTAAAACCGGTTGGGCTTCAACCACTTGACTTACACTTATTATTTCCTCCATCCTCTTCCTCAAAGCTTTTTCATGATCCAGAGCTATTCCTCCAAGAAGGATTAAGTTTCTCTCCGGATGTTTAACTATGAAGTCGAAGGGTGCCTTCTCTACATGTAAGATTTTGACGTTGCATTGGCTGAACTTTCGGATCAAAGCTTTGAGCATGGGATTTTTAGTTATTGCGTTTCTCGCTGAGGCGAGAAAGCCTTTCTTTTCCCCATTTTTCTTTTCAAAAATGTTTATAGGTTTAACTATAGGTGTTCCTAAAATCCACTCGAGCTGATAAGCTGTGGACACCGAGGTTTTTGCTAATCCCTTCTCGTAGCCATAAAGGGTTCTCCTAGAAATTCCAACCATGTCAGCTAATTTCCCAATTGATAACCCCATTTCCTGCCTACGTTTCCGGATATTTTCTCCATCCAACCGAACATAGTATCCTCCAGGTACGGCCTCAACAAGTGGATGAAGTTCTTTCAAAATGATGTCTTCCAAAGTTTTGGGATTAACAGTGTAAACGTCATATCGTGAATAAACTGTGTCATCTTCCATTCGTTTTTCCCGAACTTTTTCCCCGACAAATAGGGGAGTAGCCGAAAGTTGTTCGGAGATTTTCTTTAGTTCATAGGCTTCAGACTGAGAGATTCCGCAAATGTTTACGTAAGATTTTACAAAAAGGGTTTTTGTTCCATCAGAAAGGGCATAATCAAAACAGCTCGGACGCGAGCAACATAAGGTGGAAATGTTGAATCCAGCACGTTTAAAAATGGATTCAACAATGCCGACAATTTCCGCTCGCTCCATCCCTTCTCCTCCGTGAAACAAGGGAAAGCGTGAGATATAAACTATACTTAACTTCTAGAATATGTCACTATAAAAAAGTTATAGCAACTAAGAGTTTTGGAAATGAAACATTTAACCCTTAAGTCTCTTTTCCATCTCCTCAATCTCCTTCAATAGCCTTTCTACGTCAGCATCTTTTATGACAATGGTTCTTTTCTGCATAGCTTTCAGCGCTCTCCGTTTCTTGACTCTCCTAAATACTTTGTAGCAGGTTAAAACGGTAAGGAGTAGGATTATTGTTAGCCAAGTTTCGGTTCTTTGCAGATGTTCTGTTAGAATGTCTAGGAGGGTTTTCTCTGGTGATGGGGGTGGGGTTGGCGTTTTTGGGGTTGTGGCGTTTCTTATTATTAGGTGGGGTTGTAGAATAGAGTATGA
>MTLR01000164.1 GCA_002010925.1 Candidatus Bathyarchaeota archaeon JdFR-04 | reverse complement strand
TAGGGGAATTGTTTTCAGCTTTGAAATCCGATAGTAAAAAGCAGTTTTGCTCTGTGTATCTATTTGAACAGCGAATTTAGGAGGCTTCTTAAATTTGAAGCCTCTACGCATCTTCTTAGGTGTCATATAGGGGTCTTCATCTATGCCCAAGCAGGAATCGCAGATAATAGCAACAGCTCCCTTAAACTCGAAATAATAGAAATTTGACCAGGTGGGATACTCCCATGCAGCGAGTCTCTGCAATAAAATATGGTTGATGTGACTTCCACCTTCACGAATCGGCTTCAAGCAAGAACAACATGGTAAGTCTTTAAGAAACTCATCTAGTTCGTTCATTTTTCACCATCTCCAAAAACAGTTTTTCAATTTCATCTTTCAGGCCGTTCCAGTTCACGGGAGTATATTTTTTAAGACAGATAACGCAGATGGTGATCCTTTTTCTCAAATTGTGATAATAGGCTGTGAAATAGTCTCTTCGAAACTTTTTACAAAAACTGCATTTACGAAGCTCCCTCATCCACATTCCCCCAAGTAATAAACAATGCGAAGGCATGACTGCATATGTGGCCGTTTTTACGGTAGATTGAGAAATTACAGGTGCAGCTCCATCTACCATCACGATAAAACAGAGTATTGTAGAGGCCGTGATCTCCTTTAACAAGACCGGCAATCTTAAAATCAGAAATAAAATAGGGAACTACTCTTTTCTCCGAGATCAACCTTAATGCTTTATTGACCGTCCTGGAAGTAACCTTAACTTTATTAGAAAACTTTTTATTTCCAGAGGAGAGATTACTAACGAGGAGAGATTACTAACGGCCAACCCGACATCTCTCCTTTCTATTTTTATGTTTCAACAGAAGCTAACATTTCGGGTTTAGCAGCCCTTAAAAGAAGTTTAATAACTTCATTGTAGTCTTTTTCAAGTGCGTTTGATAAAATGTCTAATTCTTCTTTTACCTCTTCAGAAACAGCGATTAGGTTTCCGTTTGATTTTCCTTCAAGGCTTTCTAACGTATATTTAAGACAAAAACGTATGATTTCTGCCTTTTTGTTCATTTTTAGCTTATCTTTCAGTTGTTTGAGACGTTTCAAGTCTTGTTCACGAAGTCTTATGGGGTAAAAAACAACCATCTCAGGCATTTGTTACACCTATGTAACATCTTTTCGATTTCTTTTTTACAAAGAACATATATATAAATATATCGCATCTTTGTAACATCTATTTTACATAAAAAATTAGTCATACTTGCTACATCTATGTAGAATAAAGGTGTAAAAAATGCCAAAAACAACCCCACAAATTTATCGAAGTTTAAGAGTCCCTGAGATCCTTATCAGGAGAATAGAAGAAATAATAAATGAATACCCTGAGCTTGGCTATACTAATATCTCTGATTTTGTTAAGGATGCTATTCGCAGGAGATTAGAAGAACTGGAAAAGAGAATAGAAAGTATTTCTTTTTCACGCATCAAAAAAGAAAGTGAGGGTTAGCTTATTTGTGTTTCGAGTATTCTTTTTCTTTCTCTGAGAATTGTCTTTATGACGTTGTCCAGCTTCTTCTTGCACTCACTGCAGAGATCATCATATATCAATAGTAGGGCGTCTAAGGCATTGTACAGCCTTTCACTCACCGCCAGCAACCCCACTATAATATAATAGTGTTATTTTATAAAGAGCAACAAATGTTCTCTGGGATCCCCCATGAATTTTATGTCCTATTGCGGACATAAACTACAAATGTAAAATAAGGCCAGGATCCATAGATGAACCATAACACTTTTGACGTATATTTGTAGAAAGAAACATTATACAAAGTAACGCGTGCTAAAAGCAGCAAAAGACCTCCGTAAGAACACTAATATAAAATAAAATAAATTATGTTTATTTCATCCATTTATTTAATGGTGTAGAAGCCTCCTTTTTCTTTTTCCTTGATTTCTTTTTCTTAGGTTTTACTACGGGTGTTTCTTCGCCTTTAACTGCTTCAGGTCTAGCTCCCTTTGTTCTTGCCACTCTTCTTTCCATCATTTCCATAGCTATGTTTTTTGCAATTGAACCTACCCCACTAGGCAATTTTAATATCTCTTCAACAACATTATCTATTTCTAATATAATGCTGTCCCATAGTTTTTCCACATTTTCCTTTTTAGCGGCATCGCCCAGTCTTCTAGCTTCCTTTTCTAATTTATCGAATAGTGAAGCCAATTTATTTAAGTAGGTGTCATCAAGTTCTCTAACATCTATAACTGGGATACTTTGTGCGTAATCAACCTCTAATGCAGCAATTCCTCCACCAGTAGTTCTGGCATTTTTCTCAACATACAACTGTGTGAAACTAGAGTTTAAATACGCTAAAAGAGCTTTTATCTGAGTTTCATTTAAATCAACTTTGGGAATAAAGGTAATTATTGCATGGTATGTTGCTACTGGATGTTTACAGTAAAAGAACCTTGTCTTATACTGCGATTGATATATAGCCATTATTGGAGCATATTTGAACCCACCAAGATCGTACCAGCCGTAAAAATATTTCTTCTCTTTCTCCCTAGTTTTACATGCTATGGCTTCACTAGCTATTGTGCCTCCTCCCCTAGTTTTCGGAATAAGTGTGATAATTTTCTCAGAGCCACTAATCCTATGCCCATTAACACATGTGAAGAAGCCTTCGCTATCAATCTTAGGTTCCTTAAACTTTTTCCCACAAATAGGACAAATAGGTTCTCCAAGCTCAATATACTTCTTTACACTATCCGGTAACTCTTCCCTAGGTTTATGACATATGAACAGATAACAGTTCTTATCTCCAGTCCTAAGGGTTTTCCAATCCTTCTCAGTAAAAGTAAAATATTTTACTTGTCTGGCGCCAGTAATGGCTGGTTCAAGAAAATCGTCTCCTATTCCATACTCCTTAGCCTTACTTTCATTAAAGTAGAAGAAATCCTTTGCACCTAAATCCGGTCTTCTTCCATGTCGAATAGCCCACATAGAAAAAGTAGTATTTCCTCTACTTGGCTCAAATAACTCGCTCATTTTGACCATTAAAGGATTTTTAATCAGTAAATCAAGTATTTCATCTGGGTTGAAAAGCAAACTAATCCACTTATCATCTCTCGGTATATTTTCCTGTTTCACTACGTTAATTAAAAACTTATTCGTAAATTTCTCTGGCTCTTGTAGTGCTTCAAGTATCTCGTCCACCTTAGCTTCTTTATCAATGAACATGAATATTGCCTCATTCTTTTTCCGTTCTTCCTCATCTTCACACTTCTCCAAAAGTATTACACATGTTGCTATAAGAGGGATTCTAAAAAGCCTAGCGGAGAAATCTATTACAGCCTCGATTTTAAAGTTGTCAAGCAGGAAGTTTCCAAATTTAACCCCGTAGTCTGTTTGAAGCCACATATTAGATATAATCATGCCGAGCCTTCCACCGTTTTTCAAAAACTTTGCGGCATGCATTATCCAGTAAATGTATATACCTGGTTCAATTCCCCTCCGCACCTGAGGAGTTAGCCCATACTTACTTATCTCATCTCTTAACTCATCGTTAGGATCAAGTATGAGGTTTTGGGTTGGTTCAGGTATCTCCACCCACCTAGTGTACGGTGGGTTTCCCACCACGGCATTAAACGATTTAGGGAGAGATACACTTCTCACCTCTTCCCCTTTAGGAGTTTTAACTCTTAAAAGATAAGTCTCTCCAGGTCTTACTCTAAAGAAGTCATCCACTATAACATTCATGTTTTCAAATGGAGCTCTTACATTTCTCATTGCGAGGTTCATTGTTGTTAGGTGTGCTGGGAACGGGTTTATGTCAATTGCATAAAGTTGGTTCAATATTTTTTCATGAACATCCCTAGGGGCTGGGAGTTCATCTCTCCCAGTTTTTAACTTTAGTAGGACCTTATACGCCCATAGAAGAAAAGTTCCACTACCTACTCCGGGATCTAAAATAACATCTTCTTGACTTCTAATAGCCCATCTAGTGATCAACTCGGTTATGGCAGGAGGAGTATAAAACTGTCCTAGTTGGTGTCTTTCCTCATCTGGAATTAACTCCTCGTAGATATAACCTGCAAAATCTCCAAGTTCAAGAACATTTATGCGTTCTAACGTATCTATAAAGTCTGCAATATACTCCATTACCTCCTCTTCATCAGGCAAAAACATCATATCGTAAATACCAGTTCTAAAAATTGGTTCAAAATCCTTAGTCACTAATATGGCTTCTTCAAAGAACCCGTTTAGCTGTTTCATAAAATTGCTGGATGAACTTTTATCAAGAACATCTCCAATAAGCTTAGGTAACTTATATTTAGCCTCAAGAATCTTGTAAAATATTATTTTGTCCATGAGAACATAGGACATCATTTTAACCAACTGTTCACTGTCAGGTTTATACCCCATTTCCCTCTTCATTTTTTCAAGTTCTTCCTTCAATCTCTGCTCTCTCTTAATCTTTAACTCCATAAATCTTTTAATTCTGCTAGTTAAACCCTCAACGAATTTTCTAAGATAACCTATCAATGCCCATGAGGGGCTAACCTTCAAAATATACTTTTTCTGGTAGTCTTTCGCAAGCCTATCTAAAAAAGTCTGTATATATTCCTTATTGAGTTCAAGGTCTTCAAAAACAATTAAGTAGTCCCTAATCAGCTCTGCAAATTTTCCAGGCTTAAAAACTCTATCATATTCTCCTTTATCAACCCTATCCATGTAGATAAACTCTCTGATATGTTCAGGGGTTCTGAAAACAGCTATGCCTGTTGGGTTTGCTGTTGCAAAGTATGGTGGAGCTTGTCCATATCGATTTAAATATAGAGCAGCATAGCTAATTGCTTGACCTACAACAGCCTGCCCCATGGGATGGAAGAATCTTCTCGCCCTTCGATATCCAGGTCTCTCAACTTTCTTCTTAGTTTCTATGAAAACAAAGGGTACTTCCCCTTTAAGAAAAACTGCTATATCAGTTTTTTTCCTATCAACCGGGTAATCTCTTTCAACCCTAGAGATTTCTAAGCCATCAAATCTAGCCCCACGTGATGCACTCTTCAACAATTCTTTAAGTTCATCTTGAAAAGTTACTTCCCTACTCATATCAAGCCAGCTCCAACACACGGTCTTAAGAAGTCAAAACTTCACTTAAGTAGTCGACAACATCCATTATTAATGAAACTTAACCTATTCGAGCTCCTTCATTTCCAATACTAAAATACTTTCCCACTAATTTCCTCATATTCTTTCTTCGTTAAATATTTTCCCCCAACGGTTATAAATCTCTTAGGCTTAACAACCTTATCATATTTTTTAATGTCTTGAAGCTCTAAGACAAGAAACTTAATATCTCTAGCCCCGCCAACACCAGTTCCCCTAGAATCTAAAGGCCTGGAGTAAGCTTTTGCCTCTTCCTCACTTATAAAAACTCTATCTCGATACCTCTTGTAAATTTCACTAATCTTTAGAAAATCGATGTTTTTAATGGTAGCTTCTCCAACAATGCCCCTTATCTCTTGTGAAGCATAAAAAAGAACTCTGTGCCCTGGTTTCAATTTTTTGAAGCATGTTGGATGCTTAATAAAAACGTCTTTACCTTCCTTAAAAATTCTATCAATCAAGTTGCTTGGAACTGGGTATATAACACCAACTATCTCTTCACTCAATCTTATGCACCCCTCAACCCAACAATAATATTATAATCTTTCTCAGGAATTTCAACCATCGCTCTTCTCAGCGATCCTGACCAACGCTGCTTATTCCTAATGAAACTTAGTTTCGGGACAAGTTCCTTGAAAAACAAAGGTTTATCAAAGATTTTAGCTGGTTTTAGCTTAACTCTATATGGAAAAGTTGACTCACTCCCATAAGCCTTAAAGATCTTTGTTGAATCTCTGTAAGGCTCGGATATAACTTCGTATATTCCAACAATCCTGGAGGGGACGACCTCTTTATCTTTCTTTGTTTGCATTACGTAGAATATAAGTTTGTCTCCGGGTTTAACTCTTTGAATTGCACTCTTAAACCTCTCAGCAACTCCCCAAACATTCTTTTCCTTAACAACTCTCCAATTCTCCTCATTTGTTACACAAAGCCAATAAGTCATCTATACACTCCCCGTCTATACCACTAAGTGTTGTTAACCTTGCATGCAAGATAATTTTGTATTCCAACATTATAAACCCTATGTCTCTACTACAAGATATCATTTCACTCTTTTAGATAAAAACCGCTAGAGTCTAAAAGGTGAGTTGTTCTAAAGGTATGGACATTTGTGTGGTAATTTTCCTTGATAATTTATTTTCAATTTAGTTTCCTTTAGAGCATCAGAGATGATTCGAAGAATCTTCTGTTTGAGGGCAACAAAATCCTTAACCAACGGTTCTTTAGATAGTTCCTCAACAACCTCATTTACGGTCTGTATTAACCCTTCCGACTTCAAACTCTTATATATAGTGGGATAATCGTATTTATCATGCCCTTCAATACTCATGATAACGGCCTTTGTACACTCCTCAAGTATTCTGAGAGCCAGTTCAGGAGAAATACCTTTAAGTTTCATCTTTCCCATTGCCTTAAGCCTCTGTTCCAACTCTTCTTTAACCCTTGAATATACCTTTCCCAAGATATCGAGGTACTTTAGATAATCCTTCCTAATAACTGCGTTTACCAGTTCATATTTCTTCGCTAACTCTGGAAAGTGATTTTTCAGATCTTCATAAAGCCCCTCGTCCAAAACCCGATTCTTCAGGGAGAATACATCAGTCCACTTGATGTCGTTCTCTACATATTTGATTAATGACTCTATGGACCTATCTTCCCAGATCTCGAGGCGTTGGATAAGCATTTTGAGTTCCTCACTAATAGGTTTCAACACGTTATCCTTTATGTCTTTGAAATGGGTTTTTCTTTTCTCTGTTCGTTCCGCTAAATAGATGGAGAAGTATCCGCCGAAGAACCCACTAATAACACTCACAATTACGTCTGTCAAGATATTTGGGTTTAAAATTCATATCACCTCCTTAG
>MTLR01000035.1 GCA_002010925.1 Candidatus Bathyarchaeota archaeon JdFR-04 | reverse complement strand
AACATTTAGGAATGGAAAGCATCAACTGGGTCAATATTATTGCTGGAACACTCATAGCAGTTGTTATAGGATATTTCTCACTGAAACTCCTAGCCAAAACGTTAAAAGAAAAAAGCTTCCACCTATTCGCTTATTACTGCTGGAGCATTGGGGCAATCCTTATCATTGCAAAACTTCTCTTTTACCCTGCTTTATTATAGCTGATTTCCTTGCAAAAGTACCCCTGCCAGTTAAAGAGATGATCTTGAAAGGAAGGGCTTTTGAAGAAATCGATACAACCAGGTTGATTTCATGCTACATTTTATCTAGTGTTAACGAAGGGCAATGTTTAAAAGCTTATGTAGGGTATTCCTCAAATTCTAAAGTGTTTACAAATGTAAAGGGGAAATGGAGAATTGACCGAACGGGTACACCCAAACTCCTCCTACCTAAACGCCAAATCCACAACAGGAACACAGACACGTGTTAAAGACACCAGCCCAACCAGCGGAATGTGCCCAATATGTATCCGCGATTGCCCATTCATGTGTGAGATAAGCCTATCAACCTTCCGAGGGAGAGAAGCTCTATATCCGGTTCCACTACAATTCGGAGCAAGCACAGCTGGAGCCCTCAAAGACTTTGGACTAGATTGGTCCCACTTTAACATCCAATCAGCCCTCTTCGAAGTCCACGGAATAGAAGCAGATCCCGACCGCGCAATCTTTGAGAACGTCAACACCGAAACAACAGTGGGCGGAGTAAAGCTGAAAGTCCCAGTAATCGCCGGAGCCTTCGGATCAACAGAAGTAGCCCGTAGAAACTGGGAAGGCTTAGCCATAGGCACAGCCATATCAGGCATATCCCTCATAATAGGCGAAAATGTCTGTGGAATGGACGAAAAATCCATTATAACCAACGGCAAAATAACCCACTCCGACGAACTCAAACGAAGAGTAGACTTATATCGAAAGTTCTGGGACGGAAAATACGGCGAAATAGTGGTTCAAACAAATGTTGAAGACCAACGTCTAGGCGTAGACGTTTACGCCTTATCAAAACTTGAAGTAAACGTCATCGAAAGAAAATGGGGACAAGGCGCTAAAGCCATAGGAGGCGAAGTTCGAATACGAAGGCTGGAAAAAGCAATAATGCTCAAAAAACGAGGGTATATAGTCATACCAGATCCTGAAGACCCAAGCGTTCAAAGCGCTTTCAGAGAAGGAGTGTTTCAATCCTTCGAGAGACACAGCCGAGTAGGCATACCTAAACCAAGGGACTTCATCGAAGACATCGAATGGCTGAGACAGCAAGGAGCCAAACGGGTATACCTAAAAACAGGCGCTTACCGTCCTTCAGCCATAGCCTACACAATGAAAATCGCTTCCGAAGCAAAAATCGACGCCGTAACCTTCGATGGAGCTGGCGGTGGAACAGGCATGAGCCCAGTGCCCATGATGGACGAAATGAGCATACCAACTGTTTACCTCGAAACAATGGTTCTCAAATGCGCCCAAATCCTAAAAAGAAAAGGAAAATATGTCCCAGACATTGTAATGGCAGGCGGATTCATAAATGAAACACAAATCTTCAAAGCCATAGCCCTAAGCAACTATGGAAATGGACCATACGTAAAAGCCGTGCTGATGGGAAGGTCACCCTTAACAGCAGTAATGAAAGCCTCATACTTTATAGAACTCTCAAAAGAGGGGAAACTGCCTAGAAGCTTCAAAGAGAAATACGGAGACAATCCGGAAAAATTCTTCATAAGCATGCCTGAGCTTAAGGCGAAATACGGTGAACGGGTCAAGGAAATTCCCTACGAAGCAGTAGGATTATATGGCTATCTGCACGACCGTGTTCGAGTCGGCTTAATGCAACTGCTAGCTGGAGCCCGCAAATGGCGACTGGACATAATAAACAGAAACGACCTAATGGCTTTAACAGAAAGAGCTTCAAAAGTAACCGGAATACCCCTTGTGGAAGAAGTAGAACAAGACGCCATCGAAAGAATCCTCGAATAAAACCACCTCCCTCTCATTTTTTCCACAATCTTAACCATTTCCACGGAATAACTAAACTAATTTATTAACACCCCATACTATTTAGCAGATGCCATAAAAGGAAGAAAAACCCATGAGCTTCGAAATGTGGGCAGAAAAATATCGGCCGAAAACCCTTGACGAAATAGTAAACCAGAAAGAAATAGTGGAAAGATTGAAGAGCTTTGTAGAATCAAGAAACGTGCCCCACTGCATTTTCGCCGGGCCCCCTGGAACCGGAAAAACCACAGCCGCACTGTGTTTGGCCAGGGACTTGTATGGAAAGGCTTATCGCGAACACATGATGGAGTTAAATGCAAGTGACGAACGAGGAATCGATGTGGTCCGTGAAACGGTTAAAACCTTTGCTCGCGTGCGCTCCATAGGCGAGGTTCCCTTCAAAATCATGATTCTGGACGAAGCCGACAACATGACCTCTGACGCTCAACAAGCTTTAAGGCGAACTATGGAACGCTATACTGAAACATGCCGCTTTATATTAATCGCTAATTACAGTGGAAAGATAATTGAACCCATCCAGTCTAGATGTGCACCCTTCCGATTTACATACTTACCAAAAACGGAACACGACGAGTTTTTAAGAAGAATAGCCAAAAGCGAGGGGATAACGTTATTAGACGAGGGGCTTGAAGCCATATTCGAAGTTTGTGGCGGAGACATGCGGAGAGCTATAAACACGCTTCAGGCCGCCGCCTCGTTCGGAAAACCCATAACAGCTGAAATCGTATATTCTGTAGTTGGAAGAGCACACCCAGCTGATGTGCAAAAAATGGTTTTAACAGCTCTCAACGGCAACTTCATCCAAGCCAGGGAGAAACTTCGTGAGATGATTCAAAAATACGGCGTAGCCGGAACCGATATAATTCGACAAATCCACACCGAAATCTTCCGCATTAATATCCCAGAACCCTGGAAAATAAAACTAGCCGACACAATAGGTGAAATAGACTTTCGCCTAGTCCAAGGCTCCAACGAAGAAGTCCAACTGAGCGCCCTACTCGCACGACTAGTAGAAGCAGGATACCAAATGAAGCAGCAAACCTAGAAGGAAAACTACAATGCATATGGCTTGGACAAGAAAACATAAGCCTCAAACACTAAAAGAGGTAATAGGGAACAAGGAAGCCATACGAAAACTGGTAGAATGGGTAAAAGCGTGGGACAAAACCGTTCCAAAGAAGAGAGCTATTTTCTTATATGGCCCTCCAGGAATAGGTAAAACAGCAACGGTTGAAGCTTTAGCTAAGGACTTTGATATGGAATTGGTGGAGAAGAACGCAAGTGATTACCGAACCGAGGAAGCTGTCAAAAGGTTTGCTGGAATTGCTTCGCAGTATTCTACATTATTTGGAAAAAAAAGGCTAATTCTTTTCGATGAACTTGATGGAATCACAGGAACACAAGACCGGGGTGGAGTTAAAGCCTTAACTGAAATAATAAAAATTACCCGTTGCCCCCTTGTGTTAATCGCAAACAACGCTTACGATCCAAGGTTCACCAACTTACGGAACTACTGCTTACTTGTTCAGTTCAAAAAACCTCCAGCAGGGGAAGTCGTAAAGCTTTTGAAGAGAATATGCCTTCGAGAAGGAATAGATGCTGAGGAAGAAGCATTAAAATTCATCGCACAACGCTCCAGAGGAGATGTGCGCTCAGCAATAAACGATTTGCAAGCCCTAGCTCAAGGCAAGACAAGACTCACTTATGAGGATGTTTCCTGGCTCGCCTATCGTGACCGACAGGAAAACATATTCACAGTCTTAAAGATGATCGTTTATGCAAGAAGCTGCATGAGCGCCAAACAAGCTGTAGACATGGCTGATGTTGACCCGGACATGCTTTTTGAATGGATATATGAAAACGTCCCACGCCATTTAACTCACCCAGAAGATCTGGCTAGGGCTATGGATGCCCTTTCGCTGGCCGATATATATCGTGGACGTATCCGCTCAACCCGAAATTGGAAGTTTACACGATACTTCTTAGACTTTATGACCGCTGGCGTAGCTATGGCTAGACAGAAAACTAAGCCTTCAGGATGGATTCCCTTTAATTTTCCAAAGCGAATACAAGCCCTTTCTAGGAGTAAAGCCCAAAGAAAATTTGAACTTGAGATTGGAAGGAAGATAAAAAGGAAATTCCATATATCAGCTTACAGAGCTTCGAAAGAAATTCTTCCATATATCCGTGTTATTTTCGAAAACAATGTGAATATGGCTGCTGGGATAGCTAGTTGGTTAGACCTCGACGCTGAAATGATTAAGTACATAGTTAGTGGAAAACAAGCTGAAGCCATAATAAAGCAGATGGAAATCCTCTAATGAATCTTGCTTCCAACCTCTATGTCCTTTTCCGGCTGCAAACAGACAACATTTCCTTGCTTGTCCTCAGCAGCCAGAATCATACACTGTGACTCCACACCCATAAATCTTCGCCGCTCCAAGTTAAGTAGGAAAGCATATTTTTTGCCGACAAGATTTTCAGGCTTATACCATTGCAGTAGACCAGCCACTGCTTGTCGTTTCTCAGTGCCAAAATCCACAATCATGCGGATGAGGTTTCGGGAGCCCGGAATCTGCTTGGCTTCGACGACTTTGCCTACTCGCATATCTAATTTTTGGAAGTCCTTAAAGGAGATTTCCGTCATGTCCCATCCCTTCTTTTATGGTTAACCACTCTTATTCTATATTTCTCTCTTTTTGGGCGGGCAAATCTTCCAATTTTGGGAATCCGTATTTTAAGGATTCCGTTTTTATAGATTGCTCGCGCTTTTTCGCTGTCTATTTTTCTAGTTGGCAAAGGTATGATTTTATGGAAATCATCGGCTTTCACTTCAATTTTTCCGTCGAATATTACTAGTTCTATTTGTTCCAGAGCTAATCCGGGTAGTTCCATATATATTCTGATGGATTTTTTGTTTTCAAAAACATCAATTAGAGGTTCAGAAAACTCGGCTTCGAAGGCTCCCTTCGAAAGATCACGTAGGAGGTTCTCAAAGCGTTTCTTGGTAATGAAGCCCCTAACGCCATGCCTATCAATGGTTCTTATGTCCCAATCTTCACAAGCAGTTTCCCGCTCAACCATCTTTTCGATTTCCTTAATTTGCTTGGAAAGCTTTCTGGAAAGCTTACGATAAAGAACATCTAGTTCACGGATGAATTCGTCAAAATCCTCGAAGTCCGAATCCTCTGACATCCATTTTTCCTCTTAACGTTCTACATTGTTGAAGTTTCATATATAAAATGTTTTACTACGTGAAAACTCATGGTAGACTAAACGTTTTTTTAAAACTCTTGTGTATTGTGAGTAGAGGGCGCTGGATATGCTTCATGAGGCTATGCTTTATAAAAAACTGCCAGATAATAATGTGAAATGTAATTTATGCGCTAGAAGGTGTGAAATTAAGAATGGTAAGGTAGGATTTTGTCTTGTTCGGAGGAATGAGAAGGGGACGCTTTACTCCCTAGTTTATGCCAAGGCTTGCTCGGCGTGTGTAGACCCGATAACTAAAAAGCCCCTGAGCCATTTTCACCCCGGAGCCCTAGTTATGTCCATAGCCACTGTTGGATGTAATTTCAGATGCCAATTCTGTGACAATTGGATGATAAGTCAACAAAATGAAATCGAAGGGAAAGACTTCCCCCCTGAAGAGGTGGTGAAAGCTGCACAGAAGCACGGTTGTCAAGGCATAAGTTATACTTATACAGAGCCAACCATATTCTTCGAATACGCTTATGACACGGCTAAATTGGCCAAAAAAGTTGGCTTTTTTAACACTTTCGTAACTAATGGATATATGACTCCGGAAGCGGTGAAAACAATAGCGCCATACCTCGACGCGGCAACGGTGGACTTTAAAGGAGGTGGAGAACCGAGTTTCTACAAAAAGTTTTCTTCCGTTCCCTCGGTTGAACCCATCTACGAGGCGCTAAAGGAAATGAAGCGAAACGACATACATATCGAAATCACGAACCTTATAGTGCCGAAAATAGGTGACTCAATTGACAAAATTCGTGAACTCGCTCAATGGATAAATGAAAACTTAGGAGCAGAAACACCTTTACACCTTTTGAGATTCCACCCGGACTATCGCATGACAACTATTCCAGCTACTTCCATAGAAACATTAGAAAAAGCCTACGCGGTATCGAGAGACGCCGGGCTACATTACGTTTATGTGGGTAATGTTCCAGGGCATCCGTGCGAAAACACCTACTGTCCAAGCTGCAGAGAGTTACTAATAAAACGCTACGGCTTCGAGATCGCAAGATGGAACCTAACGAAAGACATGCGTTGCCCTGTTTGTGGACAACAAATTCCAATAAAGGGTAAACTACATCCAGCGGGATACTCTTACCCCTACGCCCTATTTTAAATAAGACGTTATAATCTCTTATCCATGAAGAAAATGTGGAGAATTCTTCGTCCGGACGCCGAAGCCATACTTTACGATAGAAAGGCAAGGGCAAGCCTCGCTAGGTACTTCGATGTCATACAAAATGCAAAGCTGGCAAAGTTTCAACTAGCTAAAAAGCTCCCAGCCGAGTTTAGCAGTGCGGAATCCACTGAAGAGCTTTGGGAGCTTCATGACAAATTAATTAATGCCTATTATAAGCTAGAAAAGGACGTGGATTCTCGGCTAAAGGCTATTGCCGAGCTGGAACTTCCCCGAAAGTCTTTCCTTGACTTAAAGATTGAAATAGCCCGTCGAATACTCGGAAACTGTCATTTTTGCATCCGACGATGCGGTATAAACCGTCTAGAAGGTGAACTTGGCTTTTGCAGATGTGGCACTCAGGTCGCCGTTTCTAGCTTTTTCGCTCACATGGGTGAAGAACCCGAGCTTGTGCCTTCAGGGACAATTTTTACTCTGGGCTGCAGTATGCGTTGCCTTCACTGCCAAAACTGGACAATTTCCCAATGGATGGAGGCCGGGGAGATATATACACCTAAACAACTTGCAAAGGTTGTTGAGAGGCTTCGTAAGGAAGGTTGTCGAAACGCTAATCTTGTAGGAGGTGAACCTACACCCTGGCTTCAGCAG
>MTLR01000125.1 GCA_002010925.1 Candidatus Bathyarchaeota archaeon JdFR-04 | reverse complement strand
TCTTTTTTGCTTTACGAAGAATTTTTATGGCAAGTCCTTGGGTTTTACCTGAAATTCCTGTCCTTCCTGCGATCTTTGAAATGTAGATAAGCGGATTGGCAATGGGCATCTGCATATCGAGTTCACGAAGCAAAAGCCGATAACAACGCGCAACATCTTTTTTATTAACTAGGCTGGCTTCCGCAATTTCGTGAAGAGTTCTCGGGGTTTCACTTCTACGGCAAGCAACATAAAGCGCAGCGGCGGCAATAGCTGCTATTGATCTGCCGCGAACCAAATTCTTGTCCAAAGCCTTACGGTAAATGACTGCAGCCTTCTCCTTGACAGGCCTAGGAATGTAGGTTTTGTCAGAAAGGCGATCCAACTCTCTCATGGCCTGAGCAAGGTTTCTGTCAATGGAGGAGTGGACACGGGAGCGAATCTGCCACTTTCTTAATCGCCACATTTGGAGCCTTGTCGAAAGCGGAAGCTTACGGCCAAAAGCATCTCGATTCACGCGATCTATAGTCGTGGACAATCCTTTATCGTAGACAGAATAAGAAGCAGGCATTCCAACACGGCTCCTAGACGCTTTCTCCTGTAGAGTGAAAGCCCGCCATTCTGGACCCCTATTCATCATCTGTTCTCGAAGAACTAAACCGCAGTTTCCACAGACCATCTCGCCCATGTCATGATTGTGGACAAGGTTTAAGCTACTGCATTCAGGACACTTTTTCGCAGTTTGTAATATGATTTCTTTTTGCATGATTCTTTCACTTTGTGGTTTTAACGCGTAAAATCCATCATTCTTCTAATTCTTCATCACTATCAGAAACAGCACATAGGGCACGCGTATCTATAATGTTCTCAGCATCACTTATATAGGTTAAGCTGAGGCATAGCACATGCGATGATGATTTTGATGAAAAGACTGATGGAGTCGCTGCTCTTAAAGCACTAATAAACCTAAGCGGAAGACAGATCACGTTAGGGAAGAATAATCGGAGTTGACTTTGTTGGCGCCGGGAGTGGGATTCGAACCCACGCGGCCCACAAAAGGCCACAGGCTCTCAAGGCCTGCGCATTATCCGCTCTGCCATCCCGGCGTTCTCAGTTTAGTAGCCTAATTGTTTCTGTAATAAATCTTATTGGAAAAGGGATAAAAGTGGTTTTGGGTTTCACTAATAGAAGTTGCTAGGAAGGGGTGTTAGATTGTCGGTTAAAGCTGTGATCTTTGACTTTATTGGTACTTTGGTGAGGGTAGTGGATTATTCTTATGAGGGGTCGGTGCGGAAGCTATGCCAAAGTGTTGTTGAATCTGGGTTTGATGTTGATTCTTCGGTTTTTTTGGAAGTTTACCGAAAGGCGCATTTAAAGTATAGGGAGATTCGGTATGGCGACTTGGTAGAGGTTACTAATGCTGTTTGGATTTCTGAAGCCTTAAACAATCTTGGGTATAAAATCGCTCTAGAGGACGGTAGGGTTAAGCGAGTGGTGAACGCCTTTTTTCAAGATTATTTGGAATCGTTAAAAACAAGAAAGTGTGCCAAAAAAGTCTTAATTTGGGCTTCTTCTCGCTATAAAACTGGACTTATATCTAACTTCACTTATGCGCCAGTAATTCATGCGGCCTTGAGAAAACTTGAGTTAAACAAGTTTTTCAACGTAATTCTCGTTTCCCACGAGGTGGGATGGCGTAAACCGCACCCAAAAATCTTCCGAAGAGCCCTCATAAGCCTTAAGGTGAAACCTGAAGAAGCGATTTTTGTTGGAGACAGCCCAAAAGAAGATATAGAAGGTGCTAAAAACTTAGGAATGAAAACGGTTTTTGTTTCTTCACAGTTTTATGATCGTTCAATGCTGGAAACAGCCCCGGATGGTATGGTTGAAAATTTGTGTCAACTTCCAAAGTTTATTCGAAAGCTGTCCATAGCTGTATAGTGAGTTTCTATCGAATTTTTGTGCGGTGTCCTTCACCGTATTGGTAGGATCTTTTCCAGTTTTTCCTGAGTTTTTGGAGGAACATTTCATCCATGTTAACCGAAGGGCATGCCAGTCTGCTTGCGTCTAGAACGTAGAAAATGACATCAATTAGCTCTTCAGCTATTTCCTCTTCGCTTTTCCCTTTCTTCCAAGCGTCGCTTGCTTCGCCCAGCTCTATAAAAGCGAATAAAAGCTTCCTGGGCACATCTTCAGGGCGGTTATAGAAACCTTTCGCTAACACCAGTTTTTCAATTTCCTTTTTCATCCCTTCCAAGTTCGTTTTGGACACTCACCTTTAGTCGTTCTTAAAAATAAGTGGGATTTGGAGATATTGATTAGAACATTATTTTCTTTTTACGGCATTTATGAATTCATCTATAGGTATGGCTGCTAAGCTTATTATCTGAATAGTTCCACGGGAGCCAAGTTCTATGGAAACTTTGGCTATCGTTTCGTTGTTCGGAGCCTCGACAATGTTGACGAAATCGTAGGGTCCAAGAACAGCCCACTGATGAACCACTCTGGCACCTAAGGATTCAATTTCCCTGTTCACTTCCTTAATTCTTTCGGGATTTTCTCGTATTGTTTTCCAACCTTCGTCAGTGAGTTTGGATAAAAGAACATATGTTGGCATTTTCCCACCATTTTTTATAGTTTCTCTGTTCTGATTAAAAGTTTTACAGTTCACAAAGGCTAACCGATTTTAGTTTATTCATCTTCTTATCAAAATAACCACAAAATCACGCAACGTTCGAAGGTTAAATCGTTTTCCTTAATGTTATTTAAAACTCTTGAATAAACTTCTTGGTGCGGCCGCCGGGATTCGAACCCGGGTCGTCGGCTCGGGAGGCCGAAGTCCTACCAGGCTAGACTACGGCCGCTTATCCAGTTTTTAAGTTTCTATTGGAATTCATGTTTTTCGCATAAGATTTATGTGGTTATATGTGTTTCTAACTCTTTCTCTGTGTGCGTGGTTGGAGAAAGCCTTTATGGAGGGGTTGCTGAAGCCTGGGATTTATTTCTGGCAGGGAAACGAGGCTTGTGCTTATGGAGCCATAGCTGTTGGATGCCGATTTTTTGCTGGTTATCCCATAACTCCTTCGAGCGAAATAGCTGAGCATTTGGCTAGGCTTCTTCCCTTGGTTAATGGAGTTTTCATTCAGATGGAGGATGAACTGGCTTCTTTGAACGCCGTGATCGGTGCTAGTTGGGCTGGAGCTAAGGCTATGACAGCTACTTCAGGTCCAGGCTTTAGTCTAATGCAGGAGAGTATTGGCTACGCGTTTATGACTGAAACCCCCTGCGTGATTGCTAATGTACAACGGGCTGGCCCAAGCACTGGACAGGCAACCAAGGGAGCCCAGGGCGACGTTATGCAGGCGAGATGGGGGACGCATGGTGATTATAACGCTATAGTCTTATCGCCCAATTCCGTTCAGGAAATGTTCGAGTTAACCATACGAGCCTTTAACCTTGCGGAAAAGTATCGCACGCCTGTAATACTGCTCGCAGATGAAGTAGTGGCACATATGCGAGAGAAGATTAGCGTGCCGCCCATTAATGAAGTTCAGGTTGTGAATCGAAAGGAACCGAAGAAAGGTGATAGAGCCTTTTTCGCTTTGGAAGAAGTTGCGCCTATGCCCGCGGTAGGCGAAGGCTTCAACGTGAGCGTTACAGGTTCAACCCATGACGAATACGGGGTGAGGTTTACTGCCAACCCTGAGGTTCACCGAAGGCTCATAGGCAATCTTATGAACAAAATAGAGAGTCATAAACATGAAATCGTTGAGCTGGAAACCCATAACATTGACGGATGCTCCACGGTTATAGTGTGTTATGGATGCACCGCTAGAACTGCTTATGAAGCTGTCGAAGAGGCTGAAAAGAGAGGAGTAAAAGTTGGATATGTGAGACTTAAAACCTTATGGCCTTTTCCAACCGAAACTATTGGTGAACTAGCACAACAAGCGGAGAAAATTGTTGTGCCTGAGATGAATTTGAGACAGATTTTCTATGAGGTTCAACGGGCGGCTTGTGGAAAGGCAGAGGTTGTGGCTTTGAATAAGGTTGGTGGTGGAGAAATGATAACCCCAGAGGAAATACTAAGGGGGGTCGTTCCGTGAGTCCTAGATTCATAATTCGAAACTATCTGCGTGGCCTGAAGTTTCCTTTTTGTCCAGGATGCGGCAACTTCACCGTAGTAAATAGTTTCCTCAGAGCCGTTTATGAGCTGGGGCATTATGATTTACAGGGATTTGTTTTTTGTAGCGGAATAGGCTGCGCCGCTTGGATTCCCTCGCCTTATTTTTTGGCTGACTCGATACATACGCCTCATGGAAGAAGTATTCCAGTAGCCATCGGTGTGAAACTTTTTCGTCCTGAATTAAGGGTTGTGGTTTTCGGCGGGGATGGAGATCTTGCCGGGATAGGGCTAAATCACCTTTTACATGCGGCTCGTAGAAATGTGGATATTAACGTAATAATGGTGAATAACATGGTTTACGGTATGACCGGTGGACAAGTAGCGCCTACAACCCCGTTTGGAACGGTTACAACCACCACGCCTTACCGAAGCTTCGAAAGACCGTTGGATGTTACACGTCTAGTGGCTACAGCTGGAGCCAACTACGCAGCTAAATGGACAACCGCTCATCCCAAACAATTCAAAGAATCCATAAAAAGGGCACTGCAAACCAGAGGATTCAGCTTCGTCGAAATAGTAAGCCAGTGTCCAACAGCCTTTGGCAGAAGAGCCGGATTTAAAACCGTTGCAGAAATGTTGCAATGGTTTAAACAGAACGCAATACCCAAGGAAAAGGCGGAAAAAATGAGCTTGGAGGAACTGGAAGGAAAAATCATCGTGGGCGAATTCGTGTTTAGAACGGCTCCTACACTTGGCGATAATCTCCGTCAAATGTTAATGGAGGCACGGAAAACCTGTGGATAAACGAATAGAGATAATAATAGCCGGACTTGGAGGACAAGGGGCAGTTTTGGCCGGGCAAATCCTAGGAAGAGCGGCGGTTTACGACGGCAAAAACGTTGTTCAAACCCAGAGTTATGGAGCTGAAGCCCGTGGAAGCGCAGCCAAAAGCGAATTGATAATTTCTGATGGAAAAATCGCTTTTCCTATGGTGAGAAAATGCGATGTTCTAGTGGTTATGAGTCAGCCAGCCTTGGATAAATACGTTAACAACTTAAAGGAAGAAGGCATCTTACTGGTTGACACTCTTGTTGGTGACATTCCAGAAACAAGAGCAAAAGTATACAAAGTTCCAGCAACAGAAAAGGCGGAAAAAGTTCTAGGGAACAAGCTTTACGCTAACGTGATCATGCTTGGAGCGTTAGTTAAAGCAACGGGGATAACAAGCTGGAAAGCCATGGAAAAAGCCATAATAGATAGCGTACCGGAAAAAGCTAGACAGGCGAACTTAGAGGCATTTAAAGAAGGAACTAAAAATATCGTAATGTAACATGAAGTTTTCTTCTAGAATGTTATGGATATAGTTTTTATGTCGTTACGTATAAATAAAAGAAGCTATAGGTTAATCCTTCCTAAAACTGATTCGTCATTGCGGAAAGCCGGAAGAGATGTTTGAAAATGCCTATGAAGGAGCTGAAAACCGAAAACGAAAGCTTCTTAACCCTAGAACGTCGGATATTGCTGAAAAGCTATAAGCTCACATTAGATAAAAACCGATGCGTCGGATGTGAAATATGCAGTTTAGCTTGTCCTAAGGAAGCAATCACGGTTAGCAGAGTAGAGAAAAACCCAGGGGAAGCGGCTATAAAACCCTCGGTTGACGTTGACCTTCAGAAATGCCACTTCTGCGGAATTTGCGACGTTATTTGCCCCTTTGGAGCCATAAAGGTAACGCTAAACAATGAAAACTTGATTTCAGTCGTGGAAAAGGAAACTTTCCCGCTGTTGATTAGGAAAATTGAGGTTGATGTTTCCAAGTGTGAAGTTGGATGTGTTGATTGCGAGGAAGCCTGCCCGCTGGACTTGATTAAGGTAACAGTAAAAGGGAAACCTGTTGAGAGCTTGGAAGCCTTAGCGGATATTGAAGGAGAAAAACCTAAAGTGAACGTGAAAATCGCAAAAGAGTTCTGTCCATGCTGTCGCTTATGCGAAATCAAGTGTCCAGAAGGGGCAATCCGAGTTCGCAAAATTTTTACAGGAGCAATAAAAGTTAACAGGGACAAATGCCCTGAAGGATGCCGCGACTGTGTTGATGTATGCCCCATAACTGGAACGTTATTTGTTTCTGAAGCTGACGGAAAAGTCTACGCAGATGATCGCTTCTGCGTTTACTGTGGGGCCTGCAGAATTGCTTGCCCAGTTGAGGAAGCATTGGAATTAGAGAGGAGGCGAATTTATCATACAGTTGTTCGCTCTGGAGCTTGGAACAAAGCCCTAGAAAAGCTTGCCTCGCCAATTATAGTAACTAAGGAATTGAAGGCTAGGGGGGCTGTTAAAGCTCTAGAATCCGTTGAAAGGAGGATGGGACGGAGGAAATCCCGAGATGAGTGAGCAACAACAAACCCTAAACTTGGAGCAGCCTAGAATAGGAGTTTTCATATGCCACTGTGGGCTTAACATCGCTGGAGTAATCGACATAAAGGAACTTGTTGAATACGCAAAAACCTTGCCTGATGTTGTCTACGTGAAGGACAACCGCTATACATGTGCCGACCCTGGACAGGATGAAATTCGAAAAGCCATCAAGGAATATAACTTAAACCGAGTTGTTGTAGCTGCTTGTTCCCCACGTTTGCATGAGCCCACCTTTCGAAGAACAGTTTCAGATGCCGGACTAAACCCGTTTCTCTTCGAAATGGCGAACATACGTGAATTCTCCTCATGGTGCCACTCTAGCATGCCAAAAGAAGCAACAGAAAAAGCCAAAGAGATAATTAAAATGGCCGTAGCCAAAGCGAGGTTGCTTCAACCTTTAGACGTAATAGAGGTTCCAGTAACTAACAAAGCCCTAGTTGTAGGCGGAGGCATAGCTGGAATAAACGCTGCATTAGACCTGGCTGAAATGGGCTTTAAAGTATACCTGCTAGAGAAAACTGAAAGTATCGGGGGACACATGGCTCAACTTGACAAAACCTTCCCAACCCTAGACTGCTCCATTTGTATTGAAGGACCTAAAATGGTGGACGTTTCTAGACA
>MTLR01000078.1 GCA_002010925.1 Candidatus Bathyarchaeota archaeon JdFR-04 | reverse complement strand
ATTTTGTGTGATAGCATGTTGCGGTGCTTCCTATGCTCTAAAATGTCGTGCAAGGATTTTCCACCGGATTGTAATTTCGAGCCTGCTCCATGGAGGAGATACTTGCGGAAAAACGGAGAGCTTTCAACGATAGGAAAAGGTGGCCTCAAGGGAATGAAACAGCATAGAGGATGAGAAGAGATGCAAGCAATTGAGAGAGCGCTGATTATCGTTTTATATTTCATAACTCTTTGGCTCTTCAAGGAGGACCTCAAACGGAGGCTGGGAAAGTGAGGGAGAGACCATTAAGACATTGTCGAGTTTGTGGAGTCTCTAATAGGGAAGAACCACTTAGTGTTTACTCAGATCTCAACAATACAAAGTGGGTCTACCTTTGCAGAGAGTGTGAGGTTAAAGTTTTGGCAAAAACAGGGGGAGAGATCCCCCTAGAGAGTTTAGGCAAGTTGGGAGGTGGTTTTATTGAAGAATGGGAATGGGAAGGAGAAGAAAATAGATCCGGAAACAGAAATAATTGGAAGCTTGCCGGAAGAGGGATGGATCTCAGCCGAACAACTCAGCTTATACTTAGGTGTTGAAAAGAAAACTCTCAAAAAATACATCGAGAGATATGACATCGCAAGGGTGGTTTTAGCGGGTAAATGGTTGATCTCTCTGAGTGATCTCAAAAGGCTGGCTGGGTTGGAATAAAAGTATATACCCACAGAGAAAAATAAGCACCTCTCAGAGAATCATAGATACAATATTTTTCGAAAGGCATATGACTACCTCTGAAAAACCCATGCTCTCAGATGAATTTTACATGAATGCATTATAAAACTGGGTTATATTTCCTTCTTTTTTCTTGCCCCATTTTGGCTAGATGACCTTTTTCGTAGAAAAATTCATGCAAAATGCTTGGGACTCTGATGTGATGGACTCACATGTATTCTTTTTGTTTGCTCTCCAGTAAAGGTTATGCACAACTAAATCCCTATTCTCGAAATTTGATCATAATTCAGAAATAAAGCATTTCACGAATTTTACAAATCTCGTGAATAATAAGCTTGGACTTTTCTCACGGGTCTATATACTATTATGGGGAATCATCCTACTTTCTTGGTTCATGATCGAGAATTGAGAATCAGGAATTGAGGATCAAGAATTCTATATTCTAACTTTAATACTTAATACAAAATATTTATATAACTCTCCGAATGAGGTTTTTATGAGGTGATAGAATGGAGAGAGTCGAAATAGACGGAGGGGTTTTGAGATTAGATGTGGTGGATGAAATAGGCTTGGTCATAGTGGATTTTGGGGGAGAGGTGGAAGTAGATTTTGCATCTAAGAGTTTAGATGAAGTAAGAAAGAGATTCGAGGAATTGAAGGAGTTCTTTTCCCCTGCCTGATTTTTTATCCCCTTTCTTTTTTGTCTCTACCTTGTCTTTCGAGAAAACTTTCGAGTTACAACCGTGAGACGGATTCCAAAAGTCAGAGGTTGAGGGGTTGGATGTCCTTGAATTTTACACGCCTGAAGTAATTTAGCCGTTCTAAACCCTTCCTAGTCAAAGAGTAGAGAGTCTTTCCCTTTAAGTGTCTCTTTTCCAGCAGTCCATTCTTCCAGTATCGGTTTAGATGCGTTGTGAGCGTGTGGAGTTTCGAGGGGGGAGAGATGCCGTCGTAGATTTCCCTTGCGGTTGCCTCACCCCCTCTATCAAGAAACTCCAGGACCTGATACTTTCGAAAATCCTTTCTCATCCTTCCCGGAAATGGTTTCAGCTTTTATATAATTCTTCCTGTATTCTCTCTATAAACTTACAGGTGTAAGTTTTTGTTAGGTAATTGACGAATGTAATTGGTGAGAAAAACCGAGTTTCAGGTGGATTTGTTAAATTTTACTCGACATTTAACGAAAATGCCGCATGCAGACGTCTTATATCGGGCCCGATGCTAATCTTCAAATTAAAAGCAATAAAAAACAGACTAAGTTTTTGGAGTAACTTCTTTCCTCCTCTCAATAAGGATCTCACAAGGAATAGAGGTTGCCAATTTTTTAATTATTTCACCTAACTGGGTTCCAACGGCGTATGCAGTCTCCTATCTCTCTCCGATAATTTATCGTGCCTTTAGCTGGATAAAAATACTTATTAAATTCAGATTTGTTACTGATGGTCTGCATAGCAGCAAATGCTCTTATCTCTACATTTGGAAACGCCTTTTTAAGTCGCCAAGCAGCTCCCATAAATGTGTGCCCCCTTGTCACGATATCGTCGACAAAAATTACCTTCTGGGAGTCCAGATCTACCATTCTATTAATTCCCATACTTTTGTAGTGATCTAATGGTTTGGGTCTCTGGCTTGGTGGAGCTAATGAAGACCTCAAAATGGGTTCCGTTCTTACCAATACTGGTCTAACAACACCAAGTCCTTCACTCTCCATCGCTTTCGCTATCTGTAAAGAAGGCCAAAGTTGATTTCTTTTAATTGGCGTAGCTCTAGGCATGGGAATTAGGATTGTCCCCTCTTGAAAGAAATTTGAGAAACTTCCTTCATTAACAAGTCTTTTTAATTCTTCTGCAACGTATTGCGAGGTAAGCATCTCTCTTTCAACTGTTACTTTTCTACCTTCTTTGAAGTCAGTTCTTTTGACTTTTATCATTGTATCGTTCTTTATCCAGCTCATGATATTTTTTGCTAATAATCCCTCTTTAGAATTATCTCTAGGGCAATAAGAGAGTAATGAACAAAACTCAAGTCTATCTAATTCGGTATACATAGAAATTACGCAACGTCTATTAGTCTTAGCTCAGCTATGGGGGGTCCTTCTATGGATGGTGGTATCAACTCTCTTATAGCACGTTTCAAATCATTGATGTTTCTTAAAACACAAGCACCGTACTTGATCATTTCGTTTACCCATTCGATATCTTTTTCAACAAGTAACTTCCAGAAGAAGAGTGGTCTACCAAGTCTCAGAGTTTCCCATCCTTGAGAAATTACTCCGCTACTTTTCCCAGCTTCAACAATTATGCTAGCATTGGAAATTAACGCCATTGTTCGATTTCTAAGAACGAAGTGCTTGGGCTTGGTGATGTATCCTACGGGATACTGACTGACTGCTAAATGTTCTCTCATTATTAACTCCTGCAAGGGTCTGTTTTCAGCGGGATAAAATCTATTGAGTGGTGTTCCCAATACTGCAATCGTTTTACCTCCACTTTCTATTGCTGTTTTGTGCGCAATCGTGTCAATACCCTTAGCAAGGCCGCTTACAACTATAACTTTCTTATCAACAAGTACTTTCGTTATTTTAGATGTAGCTTTAATTCCTTCAGGGGATGGTTTTCTCGTTCCAATAACTGACACGCGTGGTTCAGGTAATGGTATTTTCATTGATCCAGCGACGAATAATACTTGTGGAGCGTATTTTCTCTCGAATTCGTTTAACTTTCGGCCTAAAAGCTCGCTTAGAGTTATCTCTCTTATGTCTGTCCCCCCAAATTTGCGCACCCACATCCTCCCCTTCATATTTTTCCAATTCCATTTAAATTTGATCTTACATAGACAAATTGTTTAAGCTTTTGTAGATCTGCTTTTCTCGGATAAATCACGGAGATGATTAGATATGTACCATAAATATTGTGGGTTCCCACAATAAAGTAAATTTCTCCTAAATCCTTCATGTAATCCAAAAATCTTGATCTAACTTTTTCAACAGCCATCTTTTCAGGATACTTACTCTTCATTTTTCTATACAATTCGCCAAGTTCCCAGTCCTCACACATAACGGTATGGTTTTTCGTACATTCAGCTGAACAACTAAAAACATATTGGAACATTTTATCTGGAGTCTCTATTTTGACGGCAGGTTTTCCATCCAGAGAGCGTTGCCCTCCCATTTTTAAGGTTCTTTCATAACTTTGACTTTTTTGCCAAACAAAATCTTTGATTTCCGGTTTTATTACTCCGAGAGATACTTCAGTATGGCTTTTGGATTGGAGCTCCTCAAGACTCGTAAGCCTCTCATCAAGTAATTTTTTGATTTTAATGAAATCCTCTTCTTCAAGAGGTTTAATCGTGTCAAAATCTATTTTCCTACTTTCTGGTCTTCCATCTGAAGAGGTAGCACTTTTGAGTTCGTATTCAATCCACTGCTTTTTCTTAAATTTTGTGTCTTTGCCCTTCCAGAAAACTTCCCAAGGAACCGGGTAGATTCTCCTCCACTCTCCTGTTTCGGTTATGCCTGCAATACAGACAAGATGTTCATACGTTTTGCTTATTATTGGATAAGCTTTCGCCAAAACGAGTAATCTCTCCCTCAAAGGTGAACCACCTCAAACCCGTCTTTTTCCAAGAATTCTGCGATTATTGATCTATGGCAATACCTCCAATCTGCCTCAAAGCACATAATAACGCTCTTCTTTGAAGAAATATAATATTCAAGAGCTTTGAGATCGTCTAGATGTTTTTTCAGATAGTTGGAATAAATCTCTGCGAATTCCTGAAAGCCCATAATTTTCGATCTTAAGTCGTGCCTCAATTCCTTAGGAGCTCCAAGTTCTGGAAACGATTTGTACTCTATGCCTTTTCTGTTGAGTGCTTTTCTTAGTGAATTTTTCGAAAACCCGTTTTTTCTACTTAGAGGCAGCTCTCTAACATCTATTAGTCTCTCCACCCCATTTTCAATTAGATCCTCGATGAACTCTTCAATATCCTTTCCTTCGTACCCTATGGTATAAACCCTCTTCACCCCTTCAAATTGAACTAGATCTATTGCTCTTTTAAACGGGCTTTTTTTAAGAAGGATTCCTTCTCCATTTGGTTCAAATAAGATTTCTTCTCCCTCTCTCCATCCAGCTTTTTTGACAATTTTTTTTGGGACTGTTATAATATACGATCCCTTACTATACCTGAGCTTGCTTGTGTACATTTAGAATCACCTAAATTCTGTCAGATTCCGACAGATAAATATTTTTCGAATTAAGAAAAAGTGATGAACTACTAGAGTGCCTCCTTATAAGAATTTTCGAGCAGTCGGTCCCAGATTTCCTCTTGATCGAAAAAGACGATTTCAAAACCACAATTTTTACAGGATAAGTGGTAAATCGTGCACCCCTCCAAGCTCGGAGAGAGTTCAGTTCTACAAAACGGGCAATAAACAGAGTTATCATGAATTTTGGTGATAACATCGCTTGAATTTCCACCATATATCCATAAACCAGTAATTTGTGTCATTAAACATCCCTCCTACTTTTTAATTCATATCCTTATAAATTTTATTCTCTTCCAGAGGTGTTTCTGTCTCCTCCTTTCTTCGAGAACCCAGCGAAAGTAGATATTTAGCATCCATGGTGACCTTGCGATTCTCACGATTGGCAGAGGACATGGTCGGTGGTGGAATAGAAACTAATAAGGGTTTGGTGTGGTCTGAAAATGATGGTGGGAGGGTGGTTGTAAAGCAGAAGAAACCAACTTTAGAAAATGCTCAATAACTCCTCTAATCCCTCCTTAATGCGAAACAAATCTTCTTTGGAGGTTTTTCACTGCGGATGCGCACAAATAATTTTCCTTTAAGTTTTCCAATTTTTTATCCATCTTTTTACAGTTGCTGGTGAAACTCCTAAGAGAGCTGCGGATTTACCTACCGATATTAGGGGGGCAGTCTGTAGAGCATTTAAAAAATCGACATCCCCAGCAACTTTTATACTCAAAAGTACCGATGTCAACTGGTTCTCCTTCGTGAAGGGTTGCATTGACATACATCGACAATCTTCTTCAACTTATCTCCCTTTCATGATTTGCTCAATTAACTCGTTCAGCTTCTTCATTCCTTCCGGATTATTCTCCAAAGCTTCAGCTAACATGATGGCCGCCTTGAACTCCTCTCTCAGCTTGGGGTTTTCTAAGATCTTAGCCATCTTCTCAGGTATTAGCTTAGCCTCCTCAAGCTGAGCCTTCAGTCTTTCTTTCTCATCAAGTGGTAAACCGCATTTATGGCAAAATCGGGAGTAAGGAGTATTCAGCTCGGCACATCGAGGACACTTCACGGGCTTGAGAGTCTTATCCTCTTCCTTATCCTCAAGGCCATAAACCTGCTTTATAGCTCCTTCAATGTCTCTTCCACTAAGGTGGACGTAGATGGAGGGCATGTCGCTTCCTTGAACCCACCCAAAGTAAATGTTCATCTGGTGCTCGGTCAGCTTGTTCGCTAAAACTGTCGCCCTTGAATGTCTCAGGATGTGGGGGTAAACTCTCTTCTTGATTCCTGCTTTTTTTGCAGCCTGCTTGATGATCTTTGAATACATGTTATAGCTTAACGGCTTTCCTGCATGCTTCCTGTTTACCCTAACAAAAACCAAGACCTCTGGATCCACAGAGTTTGATCTCAGATCATAATATGGATGATCGATCAACCACCGTCTAAGATAGCTCGCTGCCATCACAATTGGTATAACTCTCTCCCCAGTCTTGCCATGAACCTTAATCTTTGCTCCCCATTCAGTCCAGGTTATATTTCCCCACGTTAAGGTGGCAAGCTCGCCGATTCTTAAACCAGCTTCATATCCTGTTGCGATTATTGCCTGATCCCTGGAGTTTACGGCAGCTTCGATCATTCTACTGATTTCTTCCTCTGTCAGAACGTCAGGTTTTCTCTTATCCTTCCTTTCTCCTCTAAGAATCTTCAATCCTTGCCAGTCCTCTCCTCTGAACCATTTAAAGAATTTTCTCAATCCTTTTCTGAATTCATTGATAGTTTCAGTTTTGTATCCGTTATTCTCGATACCAAAAAGAACATCCTTGAGATCTTGCTCATTCCATTCGGCGAAAGGCTTATTCTTCCACCTGTGAACAGCTCTTAGGGTCTTTAGATAACGGATGATCCTCAGAGCTTTAATTCCGTTAATCTGAAGCTCTTTAGCAAAGTTTAACATTATCTCCTTGTTCTCTTTCGGAATATCTTCTCTCTCTATCCTTTTAAACTCTCTTAAAAGCTCTCTGCTCGGTTCATGCAACACATATTCCATGATCATGTTACGATATTATGTAATAAAAAAGTTTCGGATTTATACCTTAATTTAAAATCCGGCTCCGGGCACTCGTTTTTTGGCAAAATCAAGGAAGAAGCTATTGAAAACATCAAGAAGCTATTGAAAACATCAAGAAGCTATTGAAAACATCAAGAAGCTATTGAAGTCTATCTGGATATTGATGATGCTCAGATAAAACTAAAATCATACTA
>MTLR01000094.1 GCA_002010925.1 Candidatus Bathyarchaeota archaeon JdFR-04 | reverse complement strand
CTGGGTTAACTCTAAACAGATATTTGTATCTTGCGTAGTCTTGACGAACTGTTCCATTAATAAGTGCGCTGGTCGACGCGCCGTTAATGAAGAAGGGAACACCATAATCCGCTGCTACTTCAATCATAGCAGCAGTACATTCGGTTCTGAACCCTCCTATTACAAAGTCAACTCCTTCCTGAGCTGGATCGCATAGTCTCTCCATTTCTAGGGCTGCTGAAGCTGTGTCTATCGTTGGATATGAATATTCATTTGCGAAGACTAATTTAATCTCGTAGCCACCGTCCGAGAGCTGGATTCCACCAGTAGCATTAATTTCCATTGCAGCCATTTCTGCACCTTCTTTCATTCCTACGGGGGACCAATGCGGTAAACCTTGGGGACCTATTATGCCGATTTTTATCTGTCCGACGAAACCTTTTGTTGGCGGAGTTATTAGCATTGTAGCCAAGAGAACCAGAGTAAAAGCTATTCCTACGGTAACTTTTCTTTCCACTCCCTTCCCTCCTTATTCGTCAATTCACTCATTCGTTTGATAACTAAAAAGCTTTATGGAACTTTTTTATATAATAAACTCTGTAAATTTTTAAGCTGAAATCTTAATTAACAGAAAAGAAGAATTTGCGTTTTGAGCCTGTATAATTAGTTGTATCTGAAGTACTGAGAATTATCAACTTATAACTTATGGTTGTAATTTTAACATAAAAGTGATGTAAAGTTAAGTTTATAAACACGTTGACTTCTTTATTCCCTTCAAAATTGGAGGGTAATTTAGTAATGAGGCGGCTTCGAAACATGAGACGTTACCAGATTTTTTTCCTAATTCTCTACTCAATTACAATTCTTCTTTCAGTGGTTTTTTCTACGATTCTAAATCTAACTCAACTATCGTTTAGTTTACTGTTATTCGCCTTCGTGTTAGGGTTTGTGGTGGCAATTTATGGAAGCTTAAGCATTCGTGAGGAAGAAGAAGAAAAATCCTAGACAACTTAAAATTCCGAGTTTAGACTTTTAAATCAAAAATAATAAAAAGGGTGTTTTAAGTTGATCGCGTTTTTCTAGGTTGCTTTTGCCACAGCTGTGCCTATGCGGGCGAATTTCATTGCGTCAGACATGGATCCCTCTATTGTATACTGTTTAGCGAAGTATGCCCTGGTGGGGTCTAGTTGCCTAGTTACCATCTTATAGAAGACTTCTTCTGGGCCCTTTAATGTCACATCTGGCTTTTCATGTTTTCCCTCATGAAACGTAGCTACACCATTTTCAAACTTGATGTAGAATTCCCCTTCCCCCTCCACTATGAATTGTATAACTTTGTTCCATCCTGCCATAACGCTTTTAGCCTCAGCGACTTCGTTAGCTTTTTCTGCTAGTGCCTTATACCCGTCAATTACTCTTCCCATTTAATAAACACCTTTCTTCCCATAATATGGGGACAGTCAAAATTTAATCTTTTCTGATATCAAAGGAAATTGATAGAAATCTGACGGATAAGCCTCCATTTTTAATTTTTATGGACGTTACATTTTGATAAGACAAAACATAGAATGGATTAAAAATTGCAGAGATACACTAAAATATTCCATCAACATTTAACTACTCTTCACACATAGTAGGAAGGATAGACCTTATGAAGAAGGTAGTAATAGTTGATTATTTGAGGTCTCCATTTTCCAGGTCTAGACCTCAACAGCCCGAAAGAGATAAATTCAATCCATTAAGAATGGACCATGTAGCAGCTACGCTTATTCAAAAAATAGTCGAAAGGACGGGCATAGATCCCTCAGAGATCAACGAAGTTTTTGCAGCATGCGCGTTTGGAGTTTGGGAACAATGGACCTATGGTGGTCGGTCAATTGTGATGTTGGCTAAACTTCCAGTAACAGTTCCTTCAGTCTTTGTTGATAGACAATGTGGCTCTTCAATGACCGCTGTACATTTTGGGGCCATGGAGATTATGACGCGGCACGCTGACTTGGTGGTTGCATGTGGAATGGAACATATGACTCATGTCCCGATGGCTAATAATCAGTGGATTAGCCCTCCAATGGATCTAATTGAAAAGGAAGAATATAGAAGAATGTATGAAATGGAAACTGGTTTTGTGATGGGTCTAACTGCGGAAAGATTATTTAAGGAAGCTGCGGAAAAGCATGGAATCACCAAGGAAGATATGGATAAATGGGCTTTAAGAAGCCATCAATTAGCGGTAAAAGCTCAGCAGGAAGGTTTCTTTAATGGAGAAATAATGCCTGTAACCGTAACTTATCCTGATGGAACAACGGAAACTATTGACAGAGACTTAAGCGTTAGACCCGATACTTCTCTAGAAAAAATTCAGAGCTTACCTCCGGCATTTATAGATGGAGGGGTAATAACCGCTGGAAATTCTTCCCCGCTAAACGCAGGAGCATCTTGTGTATTACTTTCCTCCGAAGAGAAAGCTAAATCTTTAGGATTAACACCTTTGGCAACGGTAAAATCGCTAGGATGGGCAGGGGTTCACCCCGCTGTTATGGGTAAAGGTCCAGTTCCCGCAAGCAAAATGGCGCTCAAGCAAGCTGGACTTGATGTAAAGGACATAGACTTTTGGGAGATCAATGAGGCCTTTGCCATAGTCACTCTCTGGTGTATAAAAGAGCTTGGAATTGATCCCGATAAAGTTAATGTGAAAGGGGGAGCCATAGCTATTGGGCACCCTCTTGGTGCAACTGGCGCGAGGTTAGTGGGTACCTTGGCAAGGATATTAGAGGTAGAAAACGGGCGTTACGGATTAGCCACAGCCTGTATTGGTGGAGGACAGGGAGTAGCTACTATCATCGAACGAGAAAAATAAGTTCTTCCTAATTACTTTTGATTTAATTCTTAAACATAAGAGCTACCTAATTTAATTGAAACTCACTCTGTCTGAAAAGTTGAAAGAAAACCAGAAGAGTATCATTTAAGTGCTCTATTCTTTTTCGAAACGTATTAAAATCTAGAGCTCTGCTAATAGGTTAAAAGTGGTCAAAATGGACGTAAACCCAGAAAAAACCAACAAACTAAAGTATTTTTTTGAACCCAGAAGTGTTGCCGTTGTGGGCGCCTCCCGTAATCCTCTCAAATTCGGCCACTTTCTTTTAAAAAATCTGCTCGACTTAGGATTTAAAGGAAAAGTTTACCCAGTAAATCCTAACGCAGATCAGATTCTAGGCTTGAAAGCTTATGCAAGAGTTGATATGATAGAAGATGACATCGACCTAGCCGTTATTATTGTGCCTTCATTTAAAGTTCCCAAAATAATGGAGGACTGTTCAAAGAAACGAGTGAAAGGAGTGGTCATTTGCTCTTCCGGTTTCCGAGAAACTGGCGAATCTGGACAAAAACTTGAGGATGCTATTCTAACAGTTGCAAAAAAGGCAGGAATTCGCATAATCGGCCCAAACACTACAGGAATTCTAAATACCTCTAATAATTTCACAACTTCTTTTGCCCCACTCCCTAAGCTGAGAAAGGGGAATGTAGCATTTATTGCTCAAACAGGTTTATTCGCAGCAGCTGCCTTTTGGTGGATCGTGTCAAAACAACCTTTCGGAGTAAGCAAGATCATAGGGCTAGGAAACAAATGTGACGTGGACGACGCGGAAGTGTTGGAATATCTAACTCAGGACGAAGACACAAAAGTGATCGCTATATACATGGAGGGAGTAAAAAACGGAAGAAAACTCTTCGACATATTCAGAAAGGTCACTGAAAATAAGCCCATAGTCGTGCTAAAGTCTGGTAGAACTCCAGCGGGAATGAAAGCATCAATGTCTCACACGGGTTCTCTGGCTGTGAATGACGAGATCTTCGACGCTGTTTGTAAGCAAACAGGAGTTATCCGAGTAAGTGGTGATCTCGAGGAGCTTTTAGATATAACCAAAGCTTTTGCTTTGCAGCCATTGCCTAAAGGTAACAAAGTCGCGATAATTACTGTTACTGGTGCAGGTGGCGTTATGGCAGCAGACGAGTGTGCTAAGCAAGGCTTGGAACTTGCAAATCTATCCGATGCAACCCTAAACAAAATAGGGAGCAACATGCCATCATGGGCCGTGGTAAACAACCCGGTGGACATCGAACCATTGTTTGAAGCTGTTGGCCCAGAAGATAGTATAAAAATAGCTCTGAACGCGGTTTTAGAAGATAAAAACGTCCATAGTGTTATAGTCTTATTTGTAGCTGTTCCACGGTTTATCCCAATCTTTGATATTAAAGACATCATAAAAGATGTCATAAAAAGAAAATATGAACCTAAGCCTATTTTTACTCATCTCATAGGCTTCAAAGACACTGTAGAGCTATACACTAGACAACTTGAAGAAGAGGGAGTGCCGGTATACTCCTCTATTGAAAGATGCGTTAAAGCTCTAGGTGCTTTGTGGTCATATAAAGCATATCAAATGAAGAAGGCTTGTGGTGGTAAACACTAAAAATACATAAAGCCAGAGGGTTAGACAATAAGAAACATTAGGATTGGTATTGGAGTGAATAATGCATTATGAACCTAGAATGTAGTCTATATGAAAAAAGAGAATCAATAGCGTGGATAACATTAAACCGACCAAACGTCCTAAACGCCCTAAACAGACAACTATGGCATGAAATATACGAAAGCTTAGACTATGCTGAAAAAGACAGAGAAGTACGTGCAGTAATAATCACGGGTGCTGGTAGAGCTTTTTCTGCTGGCGATGACATAAAAGAGGTTGCTGGTTTGAAAGACTCCGAAGAAATAAGGGATTTCTTCTTAAATTTTGCTGTTCCAACAATAACAAAAATTGTTCAATTACCCAAACCAGTAATTGCAGCGGTAAATGGGCTTGCTTATGGCGGAGGATGCGAAATAGCGATGCTGTGCGACTTGGTGGTTGCTTCAGAAAACGCTACTTTTGCTGTTCCAGAGGCACTTATTGGCGCTATACCGCCAATAGCTGCGACGCTGGGGGCGTATCTAATTGGGAAACATAACATTAGCATGATGATGTTAACAGGAGAACCTATAACCTCCCGTGAGGCTGAACGGATGGGGCTCGTTAACAAAGTGGTTCCTTCTCGAGAACTAAAAGTAGCGGCTGAACAACTCGCTGAGAGCACAATGCGGGCGGCTCCTTTGTCAATAAAGGCTATCAAAAAGTTGATGTATCAAGGTTTTAAACGTAAGAAGCTAGAGCAAGCTGTGGAAGAGCTGATCAATACCATACTGTCAGAGGATGGAAGAGAAGGGCATAGAGCTTTTGTAGAAAAAAGACCGCCAAAATGGGTTAAAACATAAACTCAGCTTTTTCTGATTTTCACAAAGTATATGACTACAATTGCTACAATTGCGGCTATGCCTGCTAAAATATAGGGAAGATGCCTCATAACAGTCTCTAGAAAGCTTTCTTCTATCTTTTCCACTACCCTGACAATCTTTACCCTACTTTCTGCTCCTTCTGTAAAGAGGTCGCCAGTCCAGTTAGCCTTAATCTCGTACGTTCCCAGTTGTTCAAAGGACCATGTGCAGTTGAAACGGCTTTCATTTTTGGTCTTAACCCTTTTTAGCAATGTCCATGTGGTTTCTCCAGAAGCTTTATAATAGACTGTAACGTTAACATCGATCCGTTTAGGTTGAATCTCTCCACTTATCGTTACGTTTTTACCGAGAAGCACGGTTTCGGGGTCAACATTGACGGTGATGGTGCTTGATTCCTTTGTTGCGACTACTAAGACTCCCCATATGTTGCTCTCTATTTCTTTATCTCCTTTATACCAAAAAGCTTGAAATTTGAGGGTGACTTCTCCTCCTAGAGGGGACCCCACATATCCCCTGTCCGGCGTCCAAACATAAGAGTAATAACCATCATCATCAGTTTTAACCGTTTCAAGGTTTATTGGCGTTCCTGATTTTATAACTCTAATTGTTACATCCATGCCCGGACCAGGGTTAGGCATAATATGTCCACTTATAGTTACGCTGTATCCCAACGGTAATTTGTACTTTTCCCCGACTTTAACCCAATAATCAGAGTGCAAATCTATCGTAATTTGATACGAGACTGAAGAAATAGTATACGCTCCGTTTATTGGTGGATCGTATTCTATGAGTTCGCCTTGGTCGTTTAATAACGTAATATCGGAGATCTCTAAGTCGCAACGTACCTCTTCGGGTCCTTGATAAATTCCTTGCAAAGTTATAATAGCTATTATCCCATTTCCCTCTGGAAAATCGGCGTAGGGAGGTTCAAGGCTATTCTCAATGGTAACACCTCCAGTCCCAAACATAAAATTAAAAGTGGTATCTCCAAATGTGCCTAGGAAAGGCCCTTCAAATACTTTTGTAACGTTTAGGACTTTAGTGTTGTAAAGGAAGTTAAATTTAATGTAAACCAGTTTATTGCTAGCTATAGTGTTGTTAAGGTATACTGTAATATTGAAAGTTTCAAGTTTGTTGGTCATGTACCGCTTAGGCTTAATCTGTAGGTAAGGTAGTAAACGCTCCACATATGTATATTCATAATATCCACCAGTCCTTGTAGGATAAATCCAGGATAAGCCATCATCTAATAAGAAGGTGTCTACGTTGTCTATGTCTAAAATGCAAGTTACTGTTCCGCTTGGAGGAGCGTAGATTATTTCGAGTTCTATTATGGCGAGAAGCCCATCGCCTGTTACGGCGGTTCCCGTAAGTATGCTGTCGCCGACGAGGACGCTTTCGGTAACGCCGTCACCGTCCTCATCGTAGTAGGTTGGTTCTGGCTGGATGGTTGTTTGTCCGGCGAATACGTAGTTGGGATCCCACGTGGGAAGCCAAGCGCGTGTTATATTCAATAAAGTATCGTTTACGTAAAGCCTAACTTGGAAGGCATACAAATCAACTACCTCATACAGAAAAATCGTAGTGTTGAAACGATCCCACTTCGATGTTGAAGTTGTATTAAATTTAAATAAACTGGTTCCTGTTTTTGGATTTATTACACGAATTTCGGTGCTTGAAGCATTAACCGAAATAGCGATCGTTAAAAACAGTGTTGATATCAACGTCAAAAACATGAGCGCTTTGAATACTAATACGTTTTTTTGGATCCGCAAACTTGTTTCCCTCTTACCTTTAGAGAAATAAACACATATTTGAAATTATTGGTCAAGCCCCAGCGAAAATATGCACTTAAAATTGTCTCCTATCCTTTCTTAAACACTGGTATTATTTTTTCGCTATAGTCTAACATCACTTTGCGTGGGTTCGGCCCTACATTTATAAGGAGAAAATGTTTGATACCTACTTTTATGTATTCGCCTATCTTCTCTATACAGTCTTCGACTGTCCCAACCACCGAAAATTCGATTGCAGCTTCAACTGGAATCAATTCGCTGTACTCCAAGAATCTTTGAACTGTTTCGGCGTCAGGAAGCGCTTTAAAATATGATAAGGACTCAAACTCTTTCGGAAGCTCAATGTCGTAACCAGCCTCTTGCAGTATGTTAGGCGATGGAGTAATTTGCGATTTTATTCTTTCAATCTGTTTATGTGCTTCTTCCGCCT
>MTLR01000097.1 GCA_002010925.1 Candidatus Bathyarchaeota archaeon JdFR-04 | reverse complement strand
CAGTTCGCTCAAGAGATGGTTCTCGGAAAAATAGCCTCTGATATCTATAACGAAGCAAAAAAAATAGCACCCCTGCGCCACGTAGGAGTAAGAAAATCAAAGCTTTTAAGAAAACCTGAAATTAAAGAAATAGCGGTGCCAACGGCAGCTCAAGCTTAGAGCTTGTTTCCCACAATTTTCTTCCATAAGGGCAAGTTCATTATACATCCAACATCTGGAGCATTTATATTTCCATTGAAGTAACTATAAGCACGAGCTCGACAGCCCCCGCAAACGTACTTATCAGAGCAAACACCGCAACCCACCGTTTTTCCGTTTACCAAATAATTTTCTAGTGCATCCCGAGAACGAAGCTTCCATAGAAGTGGATCATCGTCCCATATATCTTGGAAATTATCCTTCAAAATGTTGCCCAGAACGGTTTGTCCATTGGTTGGAAAGAAAACGCAGGGTTTGATGTCACCGTTGGGTTCTAGGCAACAGTAAAGTCTTCCAGCGCCACATCCTCCTAAAAAATTTGCAAGGTTTTCCACACCTCTTTTTGCAGCATAATGAGCTGCTACTGCAAATTTTTCGCCTCTTTGTCTTGAAAGCCTTTTCACCACACTGGCATACTGAGGGCAAGTGCTGAAAAATTTATCAATTTTTACTTCTGTTCTTCCAAATTTTTCCTCTTCTTCTTTAGCCTTTAAGTATAAGTCCAAAATTTCCTTTCCTAAAGTTTCTAAAACGTGTAAGCGTTCTTCAGGGGTTAAATCCAGCTGAACAAAGGCCTTAGCCCTTCCTGTGGGGATATAATTAAAATGAATGAATCGAACATTGAGTTCTTTGGCAAGATCGAGTAACTTTTCGAATTCAGACAGGTTTTCCCTATGTATAGTAGTAGCTATACATGTGTCGATTCCTTCGTCAATGCAGTTCCGTATTCCATCCATAGTCTTTTCAAAACATCCTGGAACTCGTCTGAAGCTTTCATGAGTTTGCTTGGTTGCTCCGTCTAAACTTATTTCAACATAATCGATGTTTATTTCTCTAAGTCTTTTGGCGATGTCCTTAGTTATTAATGTCCCATTTGTGGCTATGCTCACATATGGGATATATTCTTTGGCATAAGCGGCCACTTCAAAGAAGTCTTTCCGCATTAATGGCTCTCCTCCACTGAAGGATAATGCAGGAAGTCCTATTCCTGCAATTTTCGAAAGAATATCAACTGTTTGTTTTGCTTCGTCTAATGACATTTCATGAAGCTTTTTTCCCGCGTCTTCGTAACAATGCTTACAGCCCAGGTTGCATTGGTAAGTGTAGTTCCAGACGACCTCGAAAGGTCCAGCAGGCGTGAATGGCCTTTGGATTCCATATCTCCTTATGCCTTTCATCATTAAGCCGAACCCTTTGAGCCAAGCCTCCCCATATGGATTCTTAAGAAAGTTGTTTTTCACGAAGGCTTTGTCCAACCGCAATAAACGACTTCCAACATCGTAGAATGGCTTTGCTATTTTTTCGCTTATATCTCTGCAAACTCGACATAGAACAACTGATTCGCCTAGATACAGCTTCAAAGAGTTAAGAAGTAAACTTCCATCCCGAGGGCATTCTAAATCAAACTTGTCTACTAATGATCTCAGAACAGGGTTTACAACAACTTCTAGTATAACTCTTTGAAGCCTTTCAGCTGGCAAGGGTAAGCCCAAGTTATTTCTATCTAGTTGAGCCATATTTCATTTTCGAAAATTGTGAAAGGGAAATAATTATAATGCTCAACTCCAATTTTTGTTAGGAACTCTTAGAATAGAGTGATTGCAATTAATTTATACATCAGAGGAGGAAAGGTTTTGACTATTCGTCAACCTATTGTCTGCGTACTCGGACACGTGGATACAGGAAAGACTCTTCTTTTAGATAAAATTAGAAAAACAAGCGTTCAAGCACACGAAGCTGGCGGAATTACTCAGCATATAGGGGCCAGTTTCTTTCCAGTTGAAACTCTAAAGCAGATTTGTGGTCCTCTACTCAGTAAGATCAGAGGAGAAATAAGAATCCCGGGTTTGCTTGTGGTGGATACCCCTGGGCACGAGGCGTTTGCAAACCTTCGAAAGCGAGGTGGGGGAGTAGCCGACATAGCTATTCTTGTGATTGACGTTTTGAGAGGATTTGAGGCTCAAACTTACGAGTGTATCGAAATTTTGAAGTCTAGAAAAACTCCATTTCTCGTTGCTGCCAACAAAATTGATAGAATTCCGGGCTGGACTGTAAAGCCCGACAAACCGTTCCTTAAAACCTATAATGAGCAAGATCGCTATGTTCAACAAGACCTAGATGAACATTTATATCGGATAATAGGGGAATTTTCTAAGCTAGGTTTTAAAGCCGACCGCTTCGACCGAATAGTTGACTTCGCGAAAACCATAGCAATAGTTCCGGTAAGTGCAAAAACCGGAGAAGGAATACCCGAGCTCCTAACAGTCTTAATAGGACTAGTCCAACAATACCTAGAAGAAAGACTAAAAACAGCCGAAGGCCCAGCTAAAGGCACGGTTCTGGAAGTGAAAGAAGAACCCGGATTAGGGCTTACTTTAAACGTTATAATTTACGACGGAAGCTTAAGAAAAGGCGACTTAATAGTTGTTGGCGGGAGAGAGAAACCAATAGTAACGAAGGTTAGAGCTATACTATTACCTAAACCTTTGGATGAAATCCGTGACCCAAAAGATAAATTCTCATCCGTAGAGTCGGTTTCCGCTGCCTCTGGAGTCAAAATTGTCGCACCTGACATAGAAGGGGCTCTCGCAGGAACCTCCTTATATGTGATTCCCTCTGAAGAAGAAAAGGAAAAATATGAAACTCTTGTGACAGAAGAGGTTGAAAGAATCCGAATTTCTACAGATATAAATGGAATAATATTGAAAACCGACACTTTAGGCTCTTTAGAGGCCATAGCTGAAGCTCTCCAAAGGAATAATGTACCCATACGAATCGCTGATGTAGGTGATGTTTCCAAACGAGATGTGACGGAGGCAATGGTAGTCAGAGAAAACGAGCCCTTATATGGAGTTATACTCGCCTTCAACGTCAAAATACTACCTGATGCGGCTGAAGAGGCAAAAAACCGGAATATAAGGATTTTTCAGCATAACATAATCTATCACCTAACCGAGGAATATCTAGAATGGATAAAAAATGAAAGAGAAGCTAAACTAAAGGAGGAGTTCAAAACATTAGTTACCCCAGCGAAAATCAAAATTTTGGAAGGATATGTTTTTCGTAGGGCAAAACCAGCCATAGTTGGCGTTGAAATACTAGCTGGTAAGATAAAACCGAAAATCCGGCTAGCAAGAGGACGAAACGGTACAGAAATAGGTGAAATCCTGCAAATTCAAGATCGAGGTAAACCCGTTTCAGAAGCAACAATGGGCATGCAAGTCGCCATATCCATAGACAAACCTATAATTGGGAGGCATATCCAAGAGAATGATATCTTATACGCGAAAATACCAGAATATCATGCAAAACTTCTCCAAACGAAGTTCCAGGATCAATTAACCTCAGAAGAACAAAAAGTTTTAAAGGAATATGTGGAGCTAATGCGAAGGAAAAACCCTTTCTGGGCTGCTTAACAGTTTAAAAAGCGAATTCAACTTCAGTTGGTTTTTGGTATTCCAGTATTTCTTGTGGCTGAAAGAAGAAAGCTATTTCCCTTTCAGCATTTTCCCTACTGTCTGAGGCGTGCACTAAGTTCTTGGTTAAGTCCAACCCAAAGTCTCCCCGAATAGTGCCTGGTGAAGCCTCAATTGGGTTTGTTTTCCCTATTAGACGACGCACCACGTTTACAGCGTCCGGCCCTTGTATAACCATAGCGAGGATTGGTCCTGAGGTTACATGATTTACCAAGGCTTCGAAGAATGGCTTGCCTTTATGGACTGCGTAGAATTTTTGTGCTTCTTGTTTTGTTAGCCAGATTAGTTTAATTGCGGCGATTATAAGGCATTTCCTTTCAATTCGAGATATTATTTCTCCTATTAGTCCACGCATTACTCCATCGGGTTTAAGAAAAAGAAGCGTTTTCTCCGTTTTTAAGCTTGATCCGATCAAGTTTTACCCCGCTCTTCCTTTCCGAAGTAGGCCGTCCATTTGAGCTTCCGTGGATCTCTTCTTAATTCCAGTGTACTTTTTCGACATTTACTTGAGCAGAACCAAATTATGGAACCGTCGTTTTTTACGTACATTATCCCGGTGCCTGGTGGAAAATCCTTGCCACAGAAGCTACATTTTCTGGTTTTTGGCATTGAACCTTCTCCTTTCTGGCGTTAATAGAGTTATCTTATCTTCTTTGCTTCTCTTTCTGTTTCTCTTAACATTAGTATGTCTTGTAGCCTTACTGGTCCTTTTACGTTTCGGGTTATTATCCGTCCTTTGTCTTTTCCTCCGAGAATACGTACTCTCACTTGGGTAATTTCTCCTGTTACGCCTGTTCTTCCCAAGATTTGGATTACTTCTGCTGGGGTTAGCTCTTCAACGGCCTCAGTTTCTTTCTTGCTCATTCAGTCGTGCCTCGTTTTAGTTTTTCAACTCGGGTGATTATTTCTTTCACTAGGTCCGCAGCTTCTCCTTCGTTAATTATGCATGCTGAGGCGGCTGGCACATCGATGCCTACAGAACTTCCTATTTTCTCCTTGCTTGGCACAAAAACATACGGAATTTTACGTTCTTCACATAGTAGGGGCAAATGTGCCACTATTTCAGGCGGGTCCACATCTTCAGCGATAACCACAAGTTTAGCTAGGGCTCTTTCCACGGCCTTAGTTGTTTCGTTAGTACCTTTTCTCACAGCGCCTGTTTTAGAGGCGATTTGTAGGGCTTCATAGGCTGCATCTGCTACTTCTTTTGGAACTTCGAATTTTACGTAAAATGGCTTTGACATAAGCCTTCACCCTCAAATGCACAGTTTTATCAACGATTCTTCCTTATCAAGGTTTCGACTGAATATGTACTTTACTAACAAAGAATAAATAGAACGTATTTTCTATTTCCGGTTTATGTGTTTCCAGCGATTTCTGTTAGTAAATGTTTCAGAAAGGTTTAAATAAATCGGGTTTCTTTTGAAATTTGTCTTTTCGAGGGGAAACGAGAGTTTGCAGAGGATAGGCCAAGTCCTTCATATAAGTCAGAACCGGAACATAATAATCAAGGCGGAAAAGCTTCCAAGACTTGGCGACAAAGTTTTGGACGAAAATCTAAATCTCGTGGGAACAGTTTTTGACATAATTGGTCCTGTTTCTTCTCCTTACGTAACAGTAAAGCCTAGAAAAACTGAGCTCCAAGAACTCGTTGGTAAAATGGTTTACGGAGCCCCTCGAAAAAGAAGAAAGGAAGATAATTAGATGAATGATCTAGAAAAAGAAGTAGAAGAAGGTAGCTCAGCTGCTTTTTCCACTCCTTTTATGACACAATCCATGGTTCAACGGTGCCCCGAATGCGGAAGCATGAGGTTAATGCGAGACTATGAATGCGCCGAAATAGTCTGCATGGACTGCGGCTTTGTTGTAGCAGCCAAACTAACCGACCGGGGTCCTGAATGGCGCGCCTTCGATGATGAACAAAGAGCTAAAAGGGCACGAACCGGGGCGCCAGTAACTTATACGATTCACGATAAGGGCTTATCCACCATGATTGACTGGCACGATAGAGATATTTATGGCAAACGACTTTCGCCAGGACAAAAAGCTCAGGTTTACCGGCTTAGAAAATGGCAACAACGCATTAGGGTTTCGGACGCCACGGAACGAAACCTGGCTTTCGCGCTTTCTGAAATAACCAAGATCGCAAATGCCCTAAATCTTCCTAAAAGCATCATTGAAACGGCTTCAGTAATCTATCGAAAAGCAGTAAAACAAAGACTTATTCGTGGGAGGTCTATTCAGGGAGTAACTGCTGCAGCCATTTATTTGGCATGTAGAAAATGTGGATTAGCTAGAACACTAGACGAAATAGCTGCCGCTTCTAATGTAAATAAAAAAGAAGTGGGGAGAAGCTACCGTTTCCTAGTAAAGGAACTTGATATGTCTATTCCGCCTCTAAAGGCAAGCCAGTATATAACTAAGTTTTCTAATCAGCTAACTATGCCGGGAAAAGTTGAGGAAATAGCCCACAAAATTCTTAACACAGCCCGAGAACTCAAACTCACCTGCGGACGTGGCCCCACAGGAATCGCAGCGGCCGCCAGTTACATTGCTTCGGTTTTAACCGGGGAACGTAAAACACAGAGAGAGATAGCGGAAATTGCGCAGGTAACTGAAGTTACAATTAGAAACCGTTACAAGGAGTTAGTTGAGCGGCTACTATTTGTCATAACCATCTAGGCTTCCCCGAAATTTTCTCCCTTTCTTTCCTTCCCTCAGCTGTAGAGTAAAATGTTTTTCCTAATGTTTACTTTGGTTTTTGGACGATGCATTTTAATACCTTACAGAAATATAATTACTGAGGGCTTATTGTTGGTTAAATGTCCAAAATGTGGAACCGAAGCTGGAGCCCCGGTTAAAACTTGGACAATAACTAGGAAAACATCCAGACCTGAACAGCCCCAACGGATTATGGGAATATTTCAATGCCCCAGCTGTAACGCTCGGTTTAGGGCAGTCCTCGAGACCGAAAGGGAAAAGAAGCCCGAAGATAAAATAAGTATTAAGAACATGGTTGAGAGAATTAGGGTTATAAAGGGAGAGCTTATGCAAACGCTTAAGAACTTGCGAGAAAAAATCAAAACCTTAGAAACAGAACGAGCTAACCTTATGCTGGAGATAGAGGAACTAAAGAAAATGGCTGAATCCAAGGTAAGCGCCTTAGAAAGCGAAGTAGCAATGCTCCGAGAAGAAGTTAAGTCTCTCAAGGAATTACTAGGATACCCAGAAACCGAAACAAAATAGGAAAATGAAACAGGAAGAGGACGCTCCGCCTCAGATGAAGATGAAAATATAAAAATATAGCGTTAAAACTGTGGAGGCACAATAAGTAGGTGAGGAGAAATTTCAGCCTTTTACTGAGAAACACCTAAAAAGTTTTGGTTTCCCCTTTCAGAGCCAAACCTTATTTCCAATCATTGCGGTGTAATAGTAAAGAAAACGGAATAATACATGGTTTTAAAGAAAGACACAAACGGTTGTGAGTTTAAGCTATTACAACCAATTGTTATTCATTCAATATTATTTCCTTACATACTGTTGGTAATATTCCTGAGCTTTCGCCACGGCTTTTTCCGGAACTTTCAAAATGTGGTATTCCTCTTTTTTTGAGAGTTGCTGAGCTTTTTCAAAGTATTTTTTTACTTTAGCTATATCGCCTTTATAAATTGCTAAACCACCAGCTATTTCATAATGTATTTTTGCTTTTAGTTTATCGCCTTTCTTTTCGAATTCGCTTGCTTTCTTCGCAGCTTCATCCATTGTCATCCGTATTTTAGTCGGGTCTAGGAACATTACTTGTGAAAGAGCTTGGTAAACTTCCCGGTCGCCTTCACAGAGCAGTTGTAGTTCCGTAGGCGAGTGTTCTGGAGTTTCCCTAACAATGTTTTCTTCCTTTTTCCTTCCGAAGATTTTGTCTAATAATCCCATAAAGTTATCCCCTCGGCGTTTTAATTAGGCTTTCATAGGACTTAAATTTATTTATGTGATAGAAGTATAAAGCCTAATCTAGGCAAGTGATCAAAACCATGCCGTATCGATTTGATTTCGATCTTTCGGATATTCCGCGGGTTCTATTCGCCGAAATTACTCGGATAGCTTACAACAAGAAATTACATAAGAAAATAGGTAAGGCAACTTTAGATCTAATAGAGAAATTTAAAATTCAAGAAGCTACAGGATTG
>MTLR01000100.1 GCA_002010925.1 Candidatus Bathyarchaeota archaeon JdFR-04 | reverse complement strand
ACAATATTCCCATGTTTATCGGCAAGTATCTGAAATTCTATGTGCCTCGGCTTATGCAAACACTTTTCTATGTAAACTTCCGACCTAGCGAAGGCATGCCTCGACTCCTCACTGGCCAATTCTAGTGCCTTTTCTAAATCCCCTTCGCTATGGGCTATGCGCATGCCTCTTCCACCGCCCCCATAAACCGCCTTTACAAGAATGGGATATCCTATTTTATCAGCCACTCTAACTGCTTCGTCTAGGCTTTTAACTGGCTCCACCGTTCCAGGTATAACCGGAATTCCAGCATTTTCCAGCGTTTTTCGAGCTAATGCCTTGTTTCCAGTTAGACGCATCGTAGAACTGCTTGGGCCAATAAATTCTATTCCGCATTCTTCGCATTTTTGAACAAATTCTGGATCTTCGGCTCGGAACCCGTAGCCCGGATGTATGGCTTCAGCTCTGCATTTTTCAGCCACATCAAGTATTCGTTCTATGTTAAGGTAGCTTTCTTCCGGCTTAGGTTCACCTATACAGTAGCTTTCGTCAGCCATCTTTACATGTAAACAGTCAGCATCCGCTTTTGAGTAAACAGCAACAGTGAGTATTCCAAGCTTCTTACACGTGCGAATTATTCGACAAGCAATCTCCCCACGATTAGCAACTAGAATCCTATTAAACATTGAGTATTCTCAAGTAGAAATTCTTTAAAAATGTTGTTAAAAGCTTGCGGAATAGTTAATCGAAGAGCGGTTGTAAGATAGAAATTCTTTAATGTTATATTACTTGTTTAACTTAATGAGGAAACGTGTAAAATCAGATGATGCGGAGGAAAGACCCTTCTGAATTGCCTAGACGAACTCAAAAAATATTTACAAAAAAAGTGATAATTGTCATTATCAGTATCATAATTGTAGCAGCAATTTTGGTAATTCTCTTACTTGAGTTAGCATACTTGCCCTTTTTTAAGGTTCTTCGACAACTTTCGGAAATAAATCTGGCCTTGAAAAGCACCAGCTACAACCCATTCTTTAATTTCACTACCGTTGAATTCACCAATATCGGAAGAGAAACACTTTATAATATTACTATTGTATCAGAGCTTGGGGAAACTCATTCCTTCCCTCTCGAGGTGAAACCCGGACAGGTTTTTCGGATCGGACTAAAAGGTAAGGTTTCTAAGGTAATTGTTTACTATGCAACGGAGCCAAATGGAAATAAAAAAATGGTAGATTTTGAATGGAAATGGTAAATACTTCTATTTAATAAAGTTTACAAAACCCAACTATACGAGAACAATGAAAGCTTAAAAATTTAAATGTAACTTAAAGTATAACGACAAAAAGGGGTGAAAGAAATTGGAAAGACCTATAGAAGAAAAGAGAGCCATAGCGGGATTTGTTGTGTCACTTATTGCAGGGGTTCTAATCTTGGTTAACAGTCTGGTTTTTTTCTTTGCAAAAGCATTTGTTGAAGTTATGATAGATATGATGAATACAATACATGGATCTGGGATGTGGGGCAGAGACATCAGTACTGTATTAACAACACTTGGAATCGTAGGTCTAATTTTCGCTGCCTTAGTTATCCTTGGCTCATTCCTGATTTATATACCAGGAAGAGAGATGATCGGGGGCATCATGGTGTTATTGTTTTCCATTCTCAGCATCTTCATAGGTGGCGGTTTCTTCGTGGGCTTTATCCTAGGGATAATTGGCGGCGCTTTAGGAATAGCAAAAAAATAATACGATGTATGGACAAATGAGAGAAATTGTTGCATTACACCCCTAATTTTTATCATTGTAATTTTTTCTTTTTCGGATATTAAACAATGAAGTGTGTTTTAACCAAAAAGTTAAGTTCTTTGCTGAGTATTATCTGCTACTTACCCATATTCGGCATGTTCCTTCGATGCTTACCATGCATGGGCCTTTTGGCGACTCGGGAGTGCATTCCTTCATGAATAATTTGCATTGATTCGGTTTCATTTTTCCTATCATTATGAGATGGCATTGACATCCTGGAAGGAGATCTCTTCCCTTTTTTGCTGGCATATCGTAGCGTTTTCTTGCGTCGTATTTTTCATATTCCTCGTTGAGAGTCAGCCCAGAGTCAGGTAGCCTTCCAATTCCACGCCATTCAGTGGATATTGTGGTGAAAGCTTTTTGCATAAGTTTTTGAGCTTTCACATTGCCTTGTGGAGTTACGGCTCGTTTGTACTCGTTTTCCAGCTTTGGCGTTTCCTCTCTTATTTGCTGCAGAACCATTGATATGGCAAACAGCACATCTAAGGGCTCGAATCCAGCGATGACTGTTGGCATACCGTAGGCTTCTGGAAAAATTTGGTAGGGTTTCATGCCTATTATTGTGCTTACGTGTCCGGGGGCTATGAAGCCGTCTATTTGGAGGTCACCTATTCCTAGGAGGAGCTCCATTGCTGGTGGGATGAGCCTGTGGGCCATCAAGAAGGAAAGGTTGGGCGGGGGTTTTTTCAGCACCTCTATGGCTGTGGAAGGGGCTGTTGTTTCGAAGCCTATGGCGAAAAAAACGAACTCTCGGCTGGTTTCTTGTTTGGCCATTTTCACCGCGTCGCCTACGCTGTAAACTATTCGCACGTCACCGCCTCTGGCTTTCGCATCTAAAAGGGAGAGCTCTGATCCTGGAACCCGTAAAACATCGCCAAAACACGTTATGGTTACGCCTTCTAAGGCTAACTGTATAGCAGCATCGATATCGGCTGCTGGGGTCACGCATACTGGGCATCCTGGACCAGCGATTACATCAACGGTTGACGGAAGGAGACTTCGAAGTCCAAAATGGGTGATGGTCCATTCATGGGTTCCGCAGACATGGCATATTTTTACCGTGTAGGAAGGCGCCAAACGTCTTATGTGCCTTACTATTTTTTCAGCAAGTTTTGGGTCGCGAAACCTCTTGAACATTTCATATCAACATTTTGACCTTTTTTATTAAGCATTCTTTTCCGCCTATTATTTCAACCGTTCCGTCGCATTTTGGACAGTTAAGGGTTGGCGTGGGAACATGGAAGGCTGGGTCATCGTTTATGTATTTAAAGTCTCCTTGGTAGCCGCATTTTGGGCATTTAACAACTCCTTCTTTCTCTTCGATCATAAGTTTGGAACCTTCTAGAATGGTGTTCTTTGTCAGCATTTGATACCAAAAACGTACTTGTTCAGGATTTAGGAACATTAGTTTCCCGATTTCTAAGTGAACTTCTAATACGCTTTTGGCTTTTCGCTTTTCTGCCTCACGTAACACGTTTTCCACAATTTGCGATGTTATTGCTCCTTCATGCAACTATCGATACTCCATGTTAAAGCTTTAACGCAGCTATTACTTGGTTTACGCCTTCGCCTGTACGGCAGTTAGTTGCAACTACCGCGGCCTTCGGGTTAATCTTTTTCACGTCTCCTCCAAGTTTGGTAACATCCACTTCCATAGCTTCGGCCAAGTCAACTTTGTTTATAGCCACCACATCAGCGTCCATAAATATGAAAGGATGCTTCACTACCATATAGGGTCCTTCCGTTACACTGATGACTACTATACGTTTTTCCGAGCCCAAGGGGAACTCGGCTGGGCAGATAAGGTTTCCAACGTTTTCGATAAAGAGCAAGTCAACCATTTTCAGGTTTAGCCGTTTTAGGGCTTTATGAACCAGATTGGCGTCTAGATGGCACTCCTTTCCCGTGTTTATGGCTATTACATCTACGCCGTGTCTACTAATGATTTCAGCGTCGATGGTTGTTGTTAAGTCTCCTTTGAAAACGGCAATTCGATAACGGGTTTTGAGTTTTTCCACCATTTTCTCTATGAGCGAGGTTTTGCCAGCGCCGATGGAACCCATAACGTCAATAGAGTTTACTCCGTGTTTAAGGAGGAGTTCACGGTTTTGCTGAGCAAGCTTCGCGTTTGCTTTTAATACATTTTCGTCTAATTCGATATCGAAAATTTCCCCTTCTTCAGCTCTTATAACGTCTTTAATGTTCATCAGTTTTCTCCTCTTCTACACCAGCGATTTCAGCTTTTTCCAAGAATTCTTTCCATAGTCGCAGGGTTTCCTCTGCTTCCTGCTCGTCTAAGCGTTGGATGGCGTATCCCGCGTGAACAAGCACGTAATCACCTTTTTTGGCTTCTTCGAGAAGCATTATGTTTACCTCTCTTAAGACACCGCTTCCAAAGTCCACTTTCGCTAGATCGCCGGATATTTCCATGATTTTAGCGGGAACGGCTAAGCACATGTTATATCAAAACCTACATTTCAGCCCGGTTATAAATGGATTTCTAAAAATTCACAAGTTTTCGATTAACGTAAACCGTTTATACCTTATCTTCGTAAAGGGTGCAAGGGGATATTATGGGTGACTGGTACAAGCGGATGTTTGAGGGCAAACTGGGGAGGTATTGGCTGACTGTTTCAGATAGGCGAAAGGAAGTAACTGAAATTCAAGTTTCTTTTCTAAAGGAAAAATTGCCCAAAGGATTGACTCTGGATCATTGTTGTGGGCCAGGTAGGATTTCAATCCCGCTTTCTGGTTATATGCCTGTTGTCGGGTTGGATTTGAGTGGTTTTCTCTTGCAAACGGCGAAAAACAGAGCTAAAGAAGCGGGTGTTGAAAATCTTTTTTTGGTGCGGGCGGATATGAGGTTCCTTCCTTTTAGGGAGGAGACTTTCGAGAACGTTATAAACGTGTGGACCAGTTTTGGGTATTTTCCATCAGAGGAGGAAAATGAAGGAGTTATTAAGGAAATATCAAGGGTTTTGAGGAGTGGTGGAACCTTTATCTTGGACATGTTCAATCCCGGATGGCTTTTGAGGAATTTTAGGGAAAGGGATTGGATGGAAGAGGAGGAGTATCTAACGTTAGAGCAGCGTTCGGTTGAGTGGAGAAGCAAGAGGATGAAGAGCCGATGGATAATCATAGACAAATGTAGTAGTGAAATAAGCGAGGTTAGCTTTGATCATCGCATTTATGACCTTCAAGAATTGAAAGGGTTGCTTGCCAAGAAAAACCTTGAAACTGTTGAGGTTTATGGTTCTTTCCGAAAGGAAAGCTTTGATGAAGCCAAATCTGGCAGAATAATAATCATTAGCAGAAAGACATAGCCGGATCTATTCTGCGAATCCAGCTATTATGGCTTGCCCAAAAGAGATTCCGCCATCACCTGGCGGCACCAGCCTATGAACGAAAAACTGGATTCCAGCCTCTTCCATAATTCTTTTAATGGTTAGGGTTATGTGTTCGTTGTAGGCCACGCCCCCCGTGAATCCTACGTTTTTCACACCCAGCTCTAAGGCTTTTTCTATGGCTAAAGTGGCTAGTCCCCGGGCGAGATAGGACTCTGCGGAGAAGGCTAAATCGGCTACCGAGGCCTTTCCTCTGTTTAAGAAGACCTCTTTTACCATGTTAGAGGTTATCAGGGAGTTTCCGTTTATTTCCGGTTTTAGGCTTAGGGCTTCTTTACCTTTGGTTGCTATGGCCTCAAGTTTCATTGCTGGTTCACCTTCATAGGTTCGTTCACTGCATATTCCGAGGATGGCAGCCACGGCGTCTAGAACTCTACCACAGCTTGAAGTCAAAAATTTCGGATATTTCCTTTCTTTTTCGATTTGTTGCATTAGAAGTTGGATTTCTACCTCGCCGTAGGGAAACTTCTCTTTTTGGGTTTTTAGCCATTCCCATAGTTTTTCCGGCGATGTTTCTTTAGCTAAGATAGCAGCGGCCATTCGTAGCGGGTATCGCGTAGCTAAATCTCCTCCCAGAAGTGTGTGCTGCTCCAGATGCGCTAGGCGTTTGAAGCTCCAGGTTCCGCTTTGTTGGGCGTAAATTATTTCGCCTCCCCAGGCGCCTCCGTCTTCGCCGTAACCGTATCCGTCGCATGCTATGCATATTAGCTCATCTAAGTTATGTTCAGCCATAAGAGCTGCTGTATGTGCATAATGGTGCTGCACTTTTAATACTGGAACGTTAAGCTGTGCTCCAAGATTTTCGGCTAATCTTGTTGTTGAGAATTTTGGGTGTAAGTCGCAGGCTATAGCTTCTATTTCAGCGTTTATCAGTCTTGCCAAGTGGTAAACTGCCTCTTTTAGAAACTGTAGCGTTTCAAGGTTTTCCACGTCGCCTATGTGTTGGGTTAAAAACGCCTTGTTGCCGAGCATTATGCATCCGGTGACGTTTAATTCGCCGCCTAAACCTAAAGCTGTTTTTGATACGTGGGTTTTTAGGCGTATGGGGGCTGGGGCGTAGCCCCGTGACCTTCGGATTATGCTCTGGTTTTTGCCGTGAAGACGAACCACTGAGTCGTCGCAACGTTGGGCTATTTCACGGTTGTGGAAAAGGAAGTAATCTACGAAGTTGCCTAACTTCTTGAGCGCTGCCTTATCGTTGTTTATTATGGGTTGGTTGGGTGGGTTGGCACTGGTCATCACGAAGGCTGGCTCGTTTACTTTGTCGAAGAGCATGTAATGCATGCCCGTGTAGGGTAGCATGACCCCAACGGTGTGAAGCCCAGGCGCAATTAAATCTGAAAGCGGGAACTTTTCTTTCTTGCGAACTAAGAGAATTGGTCGGATATGGGAAAGTAGTAATTCTTCTTCCTCTGGAGACACTTTGGCAAACCTGCGTACAGCTTCAATGCTTCGAGCCATTATCGCGAACGGCTTTTGGCTTCGATATTTAACTTCCCTCAGCTTCGCGATTGGTTCTGACAGCAGTGTGGATGTTGCAATGTGGAATCCTCCGTAGCCCTTTATTGCAAGGATGTTACCCTCAGCGATAAGTTTTCCAGCTTCCCGAACAGGGTCTTCGCAGTCTATTCTTTCGCCTTTATTCGTTGTTAGGTAGGCTTCTGGCCCGCATTTCGGACAAGCGACGGTCTGGGCGTGGAATCTCCTGTTAGCTGGGTCTGTATACTCTTTCTGGCAGAAAGTGCACATTGAGAACTGCCGCATTGTCGTGTTTTGTCTATCGTATGGTAGACGTTCAATTATTGTGAATCTTGGACCACAGTTTACGCATGTTATGAAGAAGTAGGCGTGCCGCGGGTTTCGTGGGTTTCGAAGTTCGGTTAGGCATTCGTTGCATATGGCCACATCTGGTGGAACAACGGAGCCGGAAAGTTCGGTTTCCTTCGAGCTCTTCAAGATGGAGAAGTTTGAATAGGCTTGTTCTCCGCTCAGGGATTCGACTAGGACTTGATGAATCTGTGCAAGGGGCGGTTTTTTCATCTGCAACTGTTCTATGAAGCGTTTGACGTTTTTTTCTGTGCCTTCAACAAGAATCTCGACGCCTGCGTCTCCACGGTTACGTACATAACCTGTTAACTTGTTTTTTGTGGCTATCCGATAAATGAAGGGACGGAATCCTACTCCCTGAACGATGCCTGTTACCCTGATCTTAACGCGCAACCAGTTCCATCTCTTGATTAAAGGTTGAATCCGCTGGAATCTAGTTTTGAATGTTAACTTCCATATAAACATGATTCAGTTAAGCATTTAATAGCGAAGAAACAACAAGATAACGAGTGTTGGATGGTTGGTTGTGTCGTTGATGGAGAAGTGGGAGCTCATAATAATTGGTGCGGGGGCTGCTGGATTAACCGCTGGATTATACGGGGCGAGGAGTGGGCTGAAAACCTTAATTATTGAAGAGAAAATGGCTGGAGGCAACACTGTTAATGCTCCGGTGATAGAGAATTACCCGGGTTTCATTAGCATAACTGGTCAGGAACTTGTTCAGAAAATGGTTGAGCAGTGCACACGGTTTGGGGTGGAAATTCGCCAACTGGAAAAAGTAGAAGGACTTGAGTTAGATAACGTCAAAAAGGTTTTTACTAATAGAAATGTCTACGAAGCTTCGGCGATAA
>MTLR01000025.1 GCA_002010925.1 Candidatus Bathyarchaeota archaeon JdFR-04 | reverse complement strand
TACGACTTGTTTCAAGTTTGTTTTTAGCCTCCGAAGAATCTGCGGAAAGCCGGATACATTTCGGCTACTCTTTCTCGCATTAGAAGTTCATAATACTGGTATAAGATTCCTATTGAAAGGAGTATGCCCATTCCTGTTCCGAAAACTCCGAAAAAGTCGGCTACTGAGGCTATTAAACCCACTATTATCCCGCCTAGAACAGCTACAACTGGGATGTAACGTTTAAGTATGACTTCTATAGGCTTGCTGGAACGACGGTAACCAGGTATTTGCATTCCCGAATCCACAAGCTGTTTAGCAATAGTTGATGGGCCCAACCCGCCAACCTCAAGCCACGTGTAGGAAAATATCATGCAGAAAGCAACCATGAGGGAAACATAGCCCAAAGCTCTCACAGGATCGGCCATGACTTCTGTAATTCCGCGGGGGGCAGTAACATAATAAACAAGTCCGCCTATCGGCTGTCCAGTACTAGGATCAAATCTTCCCAAAAGGTCTATCCAGAAGCCTCTTCCAACAAACCTTTGGAAGACTTGGGAGAAAAGATAAACGTTGGCAAAGAGGGCTGAAGCAAAGATAACCGGAAGGTTAGATACATATAAGAGTTTTATTGGGTACCTACTTCGGAACCCGCGGTATCCGGCATAGGCAAGTGGAAGTTCAACTCGGACGCCTTCCATATAAATCACTATCAAGAATACAGCGACAGTAGCGAAAAATCCTAAAAGTGTTGGGTATGGTAAAGCCTCACCTTTTTCGTCTATCCGGATAACCATGCTCATTATTGGTTCTCCTCGGGCTATTGTTTGAGCCAGAGCCACGAAGAATCCATAACTTTTCATGTCCGCCATGGGGGGAGTCAATCCGAAGCTATCCCATAAAATGCTTTGGGCAACACCAGCCATAATGAAAAGGCTTATGCCGCTTCCAATACCCCAACCCTTCTGAATCATCTCGTCTAAAAGCATGACAACCATGCCTGCAGCTAAAAGCTGAAGGAAAATTATAAGCGCCGTGTTGAAGGTTAACGCGCCATAAACGCCGCCGACGATGTAGGCTGACGCTTGAAAGCCTATGAATAGAAGGGAGAACACCTTGCTTGCCGAAGTGAACATTGCCCGATCTTCAGGGTTTGACATGTCACACTCTATCATTCCTGAACCTACCAGAAGCTGCAAAATCAGACCCGCTGTAACGATTGGTCCTATTCCCAACTCCATCAGTGAACCACGGTTGGAAGCGAAGATAACTCTCAAAGCGGCAAGTTCCATTCCACCCGCCAACCCAACGCCGTAAAGCGGAACTTGGGACATAACTAAGTAAAGCACAAGAGCCATGAGAGTCCAGAATATTTTCTCGTTAAAGCCTACTCTACGTTTAGGTGGAGCTACTTCGGGTACAAACCGTGAAAGAGGTCTGAAAAGGGTGAGGAATCTTCCAGCCATTCTGTTCCTTCCACGTGTTTACTTTAACCGTATCATTTGACGTTTAGGTTTCTCTTAAAATTTGCCCGCCGACCTTTTGAAGTTTTTCGGCGGCTGTTTCGGAATAGGAGCTGATTTTGACTATAACAGGTTTATTTACCCTACCTGTGCCAAGGAGCTTTGTATATCCCAATTTTTCAAGATCAATGAATGTTTTTCCCTCCTTTTCGTATACTACTTCTGTGTTTGCAAGTTTTTCAGCGAGTTCTTCAAGTTCGCCCAAATTTATCACTGCCCCCCTCCGTTTGAGGCTTTTTGGCGAAGTGAATCCTCTTTTGCCAAAGTACTCTGGCTCGTATTTTATTACGTAGGTCCAGCCGTGTTTATGTCTCCCTGGTTTTCGCATTCCCTTTGAGGAAGTTTTTCTATGTTGCCCTACCCTTCCGTAACCACAAGTTCGTGAGCCACGTTTTTTACGGGTTTTTCTCAATTTATGAGGCAAATTTACCCCTCGCTTTTTAGTAATATTTTGTTTTCTAAGAGTTTTTTGAATCGGAGTTCGAAGACTCCGTTTTTGTAGCTTTTATATATGGGTTTGGCTTCAACCTTAGCTGGGAGCTTTAAATTTTTATAGTATCTCTTGTCTAAGGTACTGGCGGAAACTATTAATCTAGAACCTTTTACGTAGATGTTTATATCTTCTCCCTTGAAACCTGGGAGGGATATAACGACGGTTATTATTTCTCCATTTTCCAGAATATCCAGTAAAGGTTCAGGTTCTTTAAAGAAAGAGGTTCTTCTGTACGTTTTTCTGGCTTTCAATATCCGTATATAAGGATATCTCATGTTTTTTCGGCGGCTGTTTCCTCTGAAAATATAAGGTTGGCTATTCTCTTTTTCATTCTCTGCTTTTTCAATATCGTCGAATATGTCGAACCACGGGTTCCGTTTTCTGCGTTTACGCCACTTTCTAGTCAATTCGCCTTCTCCTATTGACTATGAAAGCATAAGAACTAATTATAAAACATATCGCCCCCTCAACAATCAATTACCCATAAACATTCATATAGGATCTCCAACATAGCTTCTAACAGAAAAAGTAAAAGGCTGAAAACTCATGGACTTCGAGAAGAATGAGTTTCGAAGACTTTTCCCGAATTTAGCCAGGGAAATGGAATCAAAGGGGCATGAAAACCATCGAGTGAAAATTACCTCGATTAGAACGGATGCTAAAACTGGTGAAAAAGCTGTATCCAAAAAATTCGTCCACTACATGCCCGATGTTGTCGACTTCATACGCAGATGTGACACAAACGAACAAGCAGAAGAAATAGTTGATTACCTCGAGAAAAGAGGCGAAATAAGCCATGAATACGCCCAAAGGATAAGGAAACAAATTCGTGAAAAGGGCATCCGAAGCTTCGGTTCCAAAAAAGAAGAAGGTTACTATTTCAAACATGGAACGCTCTAATATCATCAAAGAATAACCTAAATAGACTAAAACAAAGAATATTTCTTAGAAAACAATGTCTAAGGCTATCCGAAAAAGGGATAAATGGCATTTTCTAAGGCTAGGCGCTCAATGGGACCGTGCAGTTGTTCCTATCTACGAGGCAGCCGCACGAGGTAAATGCATACCCTTACTAAAAACTTTGGTGACAAGCCATTGTAAGAATGAGTGCCTCTACTGCTCCTTCCGAAGTGGAAGAAAATGCCCAAGAATAAGTTGGGAGCCAGAGAAGCTCGCCAGAATAACCATCCATCTATGGAAAAAGAAGAAGATTCGAGGCTTATTTCTAACTTCTTCTGTAGCTAGGGACCCAGACTCCGTAACTGAAAAACAACTTGAAGTCCTACGTTATCTGCGAAGTCACGGCTACACGGGGTATATCCACTTACGCCTCATGCCTGGAACCAGCAAGCAATTTATTAGAGAGGCTTCAGAACTGTCTGATCGTTTAGGCTTGAATCTTGAGGCTCCTAACAAAGGATTTTTCAGTGAACTCTGTCCTGACAAAGGAAGCTATAGGCAGGATGTCCTGAAACGGTTGGAATGGATTTTAGACGAAGCGAAACACTTGAGGAGCCTAAAGGAAAAGCCAAACTTTGGCTTTGCCCGATCAGGGGTTGATACCCAAATGATTGTAGGTGCGATTGAGGACAACGATTGGCAATACCTTCAAGTTACAGAGTGGTTATACAAAAAGCTTGGACTAAAACGTATCTATTATAGCGGTTTTGAGCCCTTATCGCAAACGCCGCTTGAAAAGCATCCAGCATGCCCTCCTTATAGGGAATACAGACTCTATCAAGCATCCTTCCTCATAAGAGATTATAAGGTTGCTGCTCAAGAGCTCGCGATGATAACCGACGAGAACGGATATCTACCTAACATTGACCCTAAACTAGCCTTAGCAAAAAGAAATAGACATATTTTTCCAATCGATTTGAATACTGCAAGATATGAGGAAATCCTAAAAATCCCCCATATAGGACCGATCACAGCTAAAAAAATCTTGAAAGCTCGTCACCAAAAGCCAATACGGTATTCTACAAACCTTGAAAGGATCATTGGAGCAAATCTAACGCGTAAAATAATGCCCTATGTAGAGGTGAAAGATAAACAGCTGAGAGATTTTCTGAAAACTTAAACCTTTAAGCTCATGCCAAAAATAAATAAGGAAGCTTTCATTAATAGGAAGCCAAAACTATCCTAACGATAGGGAGAGGACATTTAACATGAAAACCTCCACAGTCATCGTTTCCCTCATTTTCACATTCCTAATCTTAACGTCATCACCCGTTCCTGTTAACGCTCAGAATTCTGGAGAATACATTATTGAAAGGATAAGCCGCCGGTTTGAAATTAAATATGGCGGCTACATCTTCATTTATGATACAATAACTATAAAGGGCTCTAGCAACACGACCCTAGAATCCTTCATTTTTGGATTTCCCTATGAGTATAGAACCAACATTTTGGATTGTTATGCCTACAACTTTTCCAACTCTAAAGAAATTATCAAATCTTCTTTCACTTCAGAGATTAAAAAGCTGGGGTTCTGCTGGATGAAAGTAACTTTCCCTACAGCCATAAAACTGCAAGATGGAGAATCGTACAATTTTACGGTTCTATCCATACTTGAAAACGTAATTTCAGCAACAAAAGAGAAAGATACTTGGCGATACACTTTAACCCTTCCACCCTACCCCAGTCTAACAATGAGGGTCACGAAATTCGAAGCTTCAATTTTCTTGCCGTTAAAAACGAATTATACACGAATGGAATTCGAAAAATTTGCTGAAACAAAAATTGAAGAGTATAATACTACAGCGAATACAGTAATAAAATACTCTCAGGAAGGTTTAGAAGAGTTCTTCTACAAGCCGAAAAAAGAAAGTCACATAAGCTTCATAGTAGTTGACCCGATACAAATAATAGTTTTGAATGAGCTGGACAAGGAGATACGGTTCGATGAAGCTGGGAACATCTATGTTTCTGACTCCTATTATATAACTAGCAAATCAATAGAAGAAATAGAATCCATAAAGTTAGCACTTCCATGGAACGCATCAGAAATCACCGTTTGGGATGAGTTCGGAAAACCAACCCTTAAGCCAACTGTTATAAACATCGAAAAGAACATCTACAGAATAAAAATTGAACCGCCTATTCAAACAAATGAATCCGTAAGGTTTAAAGTTAGCTATACCTTGCCTGCAGATGAATATCTCATGCGGAACGGCTTGGAAGATTTCAGCTTTAACCTGACCCTTTTTGAGAACATGAACCTTCTTATTAGCGATTTCTCGCTTAAGATAATTCTTCCTGAGGGCGCCGAAATCATATATCTGGAAACCTCAAACCTCAATTATTCCGTGATTCAGAAAAAGGTTTTCGCTGATTCCGTAGTTTATCTTTCAGAGGACATGGTAATCCCTTTAACCCAAATAAAGGTTCAGCTTCAATATCGCTATAACATTCTCTGGTCTTCCTTCCGCCCCACTCTCTGGATTGGAACAGCAGTAGCGCTAGCATTTATGGTGGCTTTCCTTTGGCAACGCCAGAAACTCAAACCAGCTGTAGTTATGCCCTCAATTAAGATCTCTCCAGAAGATCTTAAAAGCTTCATAGACGCCTACGAGGAAAAGAGAAGAATAAATTCCGAGCTAGAGATTTTAGAGGTGAAGGTTCATAAAGGGAAAATTCCTAGAAGACGCTACAAAATTCGAAGGAGGACCCTAGAAAGTCGCGTTTCCAGCCTAAACAAAAGGATAGCTGAGTTAAAAGAACAAATTCGCAGTGCCGGAGCTCGCTATGCCGATGCTATTGGGCAGTTGGAGGTGGCTGAAACCGAATTAGAAACCGTAGAAGTGGATATTAAAAGGATCGAAGCCCGCTACCGGCGAGGAGAAGTTTCAAGAAGTGCTTATCGCAAACTTCTTGAAGAATACCGAAAGCGAAAGGAAAAGGCCCTTATAACTATCGACGGTGTTCTCATAAGGTTCAGAGAAGAAATTCGTTAAATTCTAAAATACCTTACTTATGGTATTTCCAAAGGTTTCCTTTTGTAAGTCTTTCCTGAGTCTTTCTTTCAGGAAGATGCTTAAAAGATACTTTGAAGTTTTAGGGCATATTAGAACCTAACCTGGAAACAATGATATATTTAAGTTTGAGGCTCTACACGAAGATTAGCTTTAAGTCTCCTCTAGGGGTAGGTTTTTCCGAAGTTTATGGCTATAATCGTTAGATCTCTTATGTCTACTTTTCCGTCTTGGTTTATGTCCGCTTGAGGTTTCCATCTTGGATGGTCTGGAAATGACCCGTAAGCCAAAGCAGCTGTGGCTATGTCTTGAATGTTTATTTTGTTGTCACCGTTAACATCGCCTAACATTTTAACTTTTACTGTTTGCAAGCTTACCATCATGTTGTCCTCAGTATCCATTTCGTCTGGGAGCAAGGATGCCTCAGCTTTTATTGAATAGTTTCCAGGCGTCACATCTGTAGTGTTCCAGCTAAAGACAAGCGTTATGTTTACGCTTGGATGTAAGTTAATGACTGTTTGGGTTTCTATTAGATTAGTGTTGAAATAAGTGGTAACGATAAAAGTTTCAGTAACCGTTCCCTCATTGTTAACTGTAACCGTGATGTTAACCACGTAGCTGGCATATACTACAGTGGCTGAAGACAAAACTCTAACCACAGAAATATCCCTCCAAGGATTCATGAGCGGATAACGGTCTTGATTTTCTGGATCAATAATGTATGGCATCTCTCCAATACCATCGCCATCAATGTCCGCGCCTGTATAGTCACTCCAGTAGTTGCCGCCAGAAAGGTAACCACAATCCCAAGTATTCACGGATCCGATGCTAAATACTTGACGAATATTATTCACGAAGTTATTATGGTAAACAAGATTGTATGAAGAGTTGTAGATCCAGAGTCCCTCCCAGTTGTTTGTTATGTTGTTTGTAGAGATAGTGTTGTTAAGGGAATATACAAGCCTAATGCCAAACCAGTTGTTTGTTACATTGTTTTGGTACATCATGGAGTCTTTTGTGCTCCATAGCTGTATTCCAACGTCTGTATCTGATAAGTTTGTACCTTTTACCGTTATATCACTGCAGTTTACGAGGATCACCTGACCAGCATTATAAACGGTTATATTTAACACGTCTTCAAGATAGACAAGTGGTTTATTATTAACCGAGTTATCTGCAACAATGTTTTCATAAGAATTCCACACAACCAAGCCATCGCTAACAAAAACATTCCTGCTAATAATGTTGTTTGAAGAGTCGTCAAGGCGTAGGCCAATCAAGTTGTTGTTTGTTAGATTGTTGCCGATAATAGTGTTGCCAGAAGAATAGTCGAGGCCCATGCCATACTGATTATTAGTTATGTTGTTACCGCTAATAGTGTTATTATGGGAATGCCAAAGCTTGATGCCATACCAGTTATTGTTTATAATATCGTTTCCGGTTATCTTTGCGTTGTTTGTATTCCATAGTTGTATGCCGATATCTGTGTTTGACAGACTCAGGTTTTCCACAAGGATTCCGTCGCAGTTTACGAGTATCACTTGTCCAGCGTTTTTGACAGTGAGGTTTGACATCCCTTCAAGGTAAACTAGTGGTTTGCCATTAACTAAATTGTCTACAACAATATTTCCATAAGACCTATAAGCCACTAAACCATCTCCGACAAAACTGTTTCCTACCATGGTGTTGTTAAAGGAGTCGTATAGCCAAATACCCGTCCAATCGTTGTTTGTTATGTTGTTTCCAAAGATGGTATTGTGAAAAGAACAACCGAGCTGAACGCCGTCTCCGTTGTTTGTTATGTTGTTTCCTGAAATAACGTTATTAAAGGAATAGACGAGTTTAATCCCGTTTTCGTCGTTGTTTGTTATGTTGTTTCTGGATATAGTGCTATTTGCGCCAGAAAGCCAAATGCCGTTATAGTTGTTTGTTATGTTGTTTCCTATTACTGCACAATTGTTTGCATGTATCTCAA
>MTLR01000185.1 GCA_002010925.1 Candidatus Bathyarchaeota archaeon JdFR-04 | reverse complement strand
GAAATTCGAAGCCAACAGTCAAGTTCCTGACGGTTACTTGAAACCTTCCAAAAAAGCTCTAACGTTTTCCCCTAGAACCACATGGTTATACCCGCCTTCCAAAACAGCGTAACGCCTACCGCCGCAAACCCTAACGGAAAATTCCTTTAAAATTCTACCAATTTCCCTGTAATCCTCCGTTTTTAGCACTCCTCCCCAGTCATCTTCATGTTTGTCAAAACCAGCTGAAACGGCTAAGACGTCGTATTCTTCATGTGTGGAAAGAAATTCTCGCAGATTCTCAAGGAACTGTTGGTTAGTTGCTCCTTCAACATGGAAGTACCTAACTTCCGGGATATTCGCAAAGGCATTAGCTGTTCCATCCCCAAAATGCAGGTCAAAATCCACTATCAACGCTCTTCTTACACGTTTTTCTTTCCTCAATTTCTCAATGGATATAGCTATGTTGTTTAAGTAACAGAAACCCCAACTGCTGTCCGGACTAGCATGATGCCCTGGTGGACGTATTAATCCAAAGGCTGACTCACCCTCTATAGCGATTTCAGCCGCTTTTATGGCACCACCAACCGCCAGTAGTGCAACTTCATAAACTCTGAGCAAACGCTTAACACGTTCAATGTGTGACTGCCCATGCACTAGGCGAAGGTCTTCCTCCATTGCTGGCTGAGGCTCTACAAATTCAAATTTTCCCTCCAATTCAGCGTAGATGCATTCAATTCTCCCGGGAGCAGCCGCAGGGTCAGAAGCGTAAACTTCTCTGTATTTTGGCGAATAGATGATCTTCATTTATGCCCCTTCCCAAGGAAGCTATATGAGGGGGAGTTATTCATAAAATTAAAATGGATCGTTCTAAATCGCACCGTTGTGTGCCATATCCCCTACACCGTAGAGCCTTACCATAACAGTTATCAGTTATTTATAAATAAACTTTCAGAATCACTACTAACCTCTAAAGATGGAGAAAAACTGAATATGCGATTGGAAAAAGTTTTGGAAAGTCTCTCCAACGCTTGTGGCGTGGCTGGACGAGAGGAAGAGGTTCGCGGACTAATCAAGGAAATGTTAGAGCCCTATGTGGATGAGTTAAGGGAAGACAAACTTGGAAATGTCATTGGAGTAAAGCATGCTACAAAGAGAAGGCGGAAGCCGTTGAACGTCATGCTTGCAGCTCACATGGACGAAATAGGGTTGCTAGTAAAAACCGTAACAAAAGAAGGTTTCCTTCAGTTCTTTAAAATAGGTGGAATAGATGACCGAGTTCTCCTGGCTCAGAGGGTGATTGTTCACGCACGGAAAAAAGCATTACCCGGCATAATCGGCTCAAAACCGCCCCACATACAAAAGGAGGAGGAACGTAAAAAGATAGTAGAAGCCAGTCAACTCTTCATAGATATAGGCGCTAGAAGCAAGGAAGAAGTCCAAAAAATGGGGGTCCAAATAGGTGACCCAGTGAGCTTTGACTCCAAGTTTGCCAAACTAGGAAAAGACAAGGTGATCGGTAAAGCGTTTGACGACCGAGTAGGATGCGCCATAATGATTGAAACAATGAAACGGCTGGGCGAAGTAGATTGTAATGTTTACGCCGTCGGAACGGTGCAAGAAGAAGTGGGGCTTCGAGGAGCAACTGTGGCTGCCTTCGGAATTCATCCTGACGTCGGCTTAGCCTTCGACGTAACTGTAGCTGGTGACATCCCAGGCGTCAAGGAAGTTGAAGCTCCGATAAAAATGGATAAAGGGCCATCTCTTACCATCGCAGATGCTGGTCTAATCGCACATCCCAAAGTTTTGCGGTTGTTGATTGAAACAGCTGAGGAGAACAAAATTTCCTATCAGCTTGAAACGGGTCTTCCAGGCGCTACTGACGCCGCACGAATAGCCTTAACCCGCGAAGGGGTTCCCAGTGGAGTTATCTCCGTACCAACACGATATATCCATAGTCCAACAGCCCTACTCAGCCTTTCAGATGTTGAGAACGCAGTGAAACTTGCAGTGGCATTCATCAGTAAAGTTCCCAAACATTTTTAAAATCCCCCTTTATCCCTTTGTTGATGGTATTCTTTATGAACACTAGAAGAAAGTTTGAATTTCTGGAACACACGGCTGACGCTTACATCGCTGCTTATGGTAGCTCCCTAGCTGAGGCTTTTGAAAACGCCGCCCTCGCCATGTTTGAGGTGATGACGGATGTAAACAAGGTGAATCCGCAGATAGAAGAGGATGTTAGTGTGGAAGCGGAAGATGAACAAGCTCTTCTCTATAGCTGGCTCGAAAACCTCTTGGTTCGGTTTGACGTTTCAAGTCGTGTTTATTCTCGATTCCAAGTTTACGAATTGAAACAAGACAATGATGGAATGTTTCGGTTAAAGGCGAAGATTTGGGGAGAACCATTCAACCCACAGAAGCATCCGCAAAAAGTGGGGGTTAAAGCCGTGACCTACCACCGCATGGAAATAATCAAACAACCAAACGCCGTTGTTCTGAAGTTCATCCTAGACATCTAGTTTCTCTGAGCTTTCGCTTTTAATCATCTTAACAAACTCTTCAATAGTGAACGCCCCTAGATCTTTGCCTCCATGCTTTCTAACTGAAACCGTGCCAGATTTCATCTCCTTTCTCCCGCATATTATCATAATATGGAATCTTTTGTGTTTCTGCCTCCCTAACATTATAACCAATTGTTGAGGGGCTTTCGTCAATTTCTGACCTTTATAGGTTAAATTGAACCGTTTGGAAGATTGAAGTCAAGCTGAATTGTAGCACATTGCCATTCCTTTCCAGCATTATCCACGATTTTAATGTCAATTTTTGGTCCATAAAACGCAGCTTCGTCCCTCATTTCTGTGTAAGCAATATTTCTTCTTTTTAAGTACTTTAATCAACACATTCTCTGCCGATTTCCGCTCGTCCTCCGAGCCCATGGGTCTCTCAGGGTTTTCCGGGTTCCTGGTTGAGAGCTCCACTTGATATTTAGCAAAACCCAGAAACTTTAGAAAACGCTTTGCAAAATTCAGAATTTTTCAGTATTTCTTTGTCAAGTTGCTGAGGAGTACCAAAAATATGAGCGTCGTCTTGGGTAAATCCTCTCACCCGTAATAAGCCATAAAGGTTTCCCAATCGCTCATAACGATATACTGTTCTCCATTTCGTGTATCTAATAGGCAGTTCCTTGTAGCTTCTTGGCTTAGACTTGTATATTTGTATGTGAAAAGGGCAGTTCACAGTTGATACCCTATAACTTCCGTCTCTATGGCGCTCGGCCTAACGGATAATAAAGGTTATTTCTTCAACCAGCGTTTCAGGGATTATATTTCTTTTCCCTATTTTATTAAAGGAGACGAATCCCAGTTTTTTCAGTACTTGGAGGTCTTGGTAAACGTTTTTTACGTCTCTACGAATTTTTTGAGCCAAATTGTTTATAGATTCTATCCGCAACTTTGCTAGCATTCGCAGAAGTTCCATTCTTTTGGGTGTTAGCAAGGCGATTTCCTCTGTTTTGAATTCCCTTACTTCTTCCACGGTGTAATCGAGCTCTCCGCTTTCAACATAACTGCGGTAAGCGTGGGTAAGCTCTGCCCACTCAAAATAAGCACTTATGTCTTTTGAGCTTAATTTCTTCGAGAGGAAAAGCTCTTCAAACTCCTCAAAGGACATTCCAAAACGTTTCTCGAATTCTTTAATTTTTCTGACTATCTCCTCTATTCTCAAGTCTCTAACAATTCTTACAAGCATTTTTCTCATCAGAGAAGTTGCTACATGCTCTTCTAAAACTTTTTGGTGTAAACACCATAGTAATCACTTCCATCAGGTAAAGCCGTTGTTGATTCGAAAAAATTAAAAGCCTATTCCTCGTCCTTTAACGAGAGCTGTGAAAAATATGCACACGAAGAAATTGGATGACTTCACTTATATTATTGATTTAATGCCTGGCGGAGCAAAAGACTTCATTTCATCGTACATCATCAAAGGCAGCGAAAAGACAGCAATAATAGAACCTGGTCCTGCATGTTCTGTCGAAAATCTTTTTTCAGGGCTTAAGGAGATAGGAATAAACCCGGAGGGAGTTGATTATCTGCTTGTTTCACATATCCATATTGATCACGGAGGTGGCTCAGGGAAGCTTTTACGGGTTCTACCCAAAGCACGTTTAATTGTTCATCCTAAAGGAGCTAAACACGTGGTTGATCCGAAGAAGCTCTGGTTGATGGCTAGGAAAGCTTTGGGAAAGTTGGCTGAAATTTATGGGGAGCCAGAGCCCGTCCCTCAAGAGCGGTTGATAGAAGCATATGACGGTATGATTCTGAAGTTGGGTGACGATGTTCAGCTCAAAATTTTAGAAACCCTTGGGCATGCTTCCCACCATTTAAGCTTTCACGAGCTTTCCTCAAATAGAATGTTTAGTGGAGACTCCGCTGGAATATACATAAATAGTTTAGACGTTACCATTCCAACAACCCCCGAGCCTTTATACTTAGATGTCGCTCTGGAAGCCATTAACAAAATGATAAAAGCAAAGCCGAAAACGCTATGTTATACGCATTTTGGCTGTGCGGGAAACGCTGTGAAAAAGCTGGAAGCCTATGCCTCACAGTTAAGACTTTGGGAGCGGATAGTTCGTGAATGTCTAACAAGAGGAGAAGGTTTGGAAACTATTCAAGAGAGAATAATTAAGGAAGATTTTTATGTTGGTAAGGCAGCAAGCTTTATGGATTCCCATCTTATAATGGGTCAAAGGATGTTCTTGCAGAGCATTCAAGGTTTCATTGGTTATGTGAAAAGAGAAATGGGAAAGGGATAGTGTTATTTTTCATGGTGAAATTTCCATTCATGGATTAGTTGTTCCTTTTCATTTTTACTCAAAGATTCCAATCTGCCATGGCTGGTTACTCGGAATCCTTCCTTATCTATGGTAGGACAATTTTCGAAACAAATTCCACAATAACGAATCCTTTTTTGTGTCTTTTTCCTTAAATAGTAAATGAACTCTATACATTTTTNTTCGGAGAAAACCCTCCGGAGGAGGCTTAGAAACGTCAATTGCCTTAGCTGGGCAGAGTTCAGCGCATAAATAACAACCTTTGCATGGCTGAAATCCCTCGAGCCTCCTGCTTGATGGGAGTTCCGCGTTAGTTAGGAGAACACCAAGTCGAATTCCTGGACCGTATTCCGGAGTGATTATTACCCCGTTTCGACCAAAAATTCCTATTCCAGCTTCAAATGCAGCCAGCTTAAAAGAAAATCTGGAAATTTTTCTCTCTTTGTTTACCCATTTTTCCTTATCATGCCAGTCTGACGGAAGAACCGTTTTGTATCCGTGCTTTTCGAGTAGCCTTGCAAGTTTTAGTGTGAGCCATTCAGTGAAGAGAAAGCATATTCGGTAAGTTTTACGGTCTATGTCGACTGACTTGTCTTCGAAATTTACTGTTGTGTACCAGTTGAGACCTGTTCTTGTGGCTATTACAATCACGGAATTGCAGTTGGGCATTACGTCTTTAGGATGACATCCTTTAGTTGCCATTTCCCAGCCTTTGTTCGCTGAGGCAAAGCCAACCTTTGAGGCTCCTAAGTTATCCAAGAAACTGATAATTTCTGATTGCAAATTGATTTTCTTCATCAACTATTGTTGTTTCAAAATAGTCATATATCATTATTTCGAGACAATTTTTATTTTATCCACAAGTATTGGTGGAACATAAGCTCGATACAGAGTTGCCCTTATTTCGCTTCCTATTGTAATTATATTTTTTAACGCTTCGAAGGTGTTGCCTGCAATCATTGTTTCTTTTAACGCGTGTTTTATTTCACCGTTTTCTATGAGGCTTGCTTGTTTAGCTATTCCTGAGAATTCCCCGCTCTCAGGTCGAACGTTTCCGCTGAAGCGTCGGATAATTATTCCCTTGTCGATTTCAGAAATAATTTCTTCCAATTTTTTGTTTCCGGGCTGGATTATCATGTTTGAAGCCATCACCGTTGGAAGCGTGGCGTAGTTTTGTCTGTAAGCGTTTCCAGTCGAAGCTTTGTTTTCTTTGTTGGATGTGAAGCTGTTGTGCAGATATCCTTTGAGCACTCCTTTTGCTAGGATTTCTGTCCTTTGTCTAGGCACTCCTTCGTCATCAAAGGCGGAGGAATAAACTCCACGAGGAAGCAGCCCGTCGTCCACAACGCTTAGCGTAGGATTAGCTACTTCTTCGCCTATTCTCCCGGCCCAGAGGCTTCGGTTTCGCTGAACGTTGTCAGCGTTTATGCTGTTCATTATCGGATAGGCTAATATGACAGCTGCGGGATCACAGTCCAATAGAACTTGGCCTTCGAAGCTTTCTACGGATTTCGGATTGATGGAGGCAACTGCTTTTTCAGCTGCTTTCTCTCCGAGCTTGGTTGGTGAAAATTTTTCAATGGATCGTGTGATTTCATATTCAAAGACCATGCTGGAAGCTTTTCCCATTTCCTTCGCCATACATATTAAGTAGCAGCTGAAAAGCGTTGTTTTTTCAGCACAGCTTATTCCATGCGAATTAACTATGGAGGTTTCATTTATCAACGCAGAAAACTTTCCATCATCAACAAAAGCTTTTTTATCCTTTTCTTTTACCGCGTTAGCGGCTTGGATGGCGAAATCGAGAATTTCTGCGCTTTTAAGCTCGGCTATTCTTTGGTCAAATATTCCTTCAGGCGAACTTGAAGGTTTACTCATACTTGGAAGCGAAATCCAGTCTGGATTAGGTATTGAGGCCTTGGCTAGAGCAAAGGCTGCTTCACAAGCCTTTTCTATGCTCTCTTTTGATAGAGTTGAATTGTAGGCGAATCCGAGTTTTTTGTCCTTGATTAAGCGTATGCTTATTCCCAGATGTGTTTTTGTTCTTTCGCTTTGGATTTCTCCCCTTTCTAAGACTATTTCGATGACGCGTTGTTTTTGGCCGTAGGCTTCGGCTTCGCTGGCTCCCAGCTTTTCACATTTTTTAACCGCGTATTCCGCATATTCTCGTAAGCTCATTTACATCCCTCCCAGCAAGAGCTTAGTTCTTAGGCTTGCGCCGCCCATCCCCACGTAGTTTATCTGCTCTTTTCCACACATTCCTATGCGCATTATGAAGTCCTTTCCAACGGCGTCCACGTTTTCTAATACTTCGAAGGCGTTTCCACTTATGGTTACTCCGCGATAAGATTCGGAGAGTTCGCCGTTTCGGATTTTTACGGCTTCTTGGGTTCCGAACATGAATTCGCCTGTGAAGTCTGCTTGTCCGCTTAGTCCGCCTTTAAGGAAGAAACCGTCTTTAATGGTCTCAGCTAATTCTTCCAACGAGTGGTCGCCTGGTTCAATGTAGGTGTTTCGCATTCTTATTATTGGGTCATACTCAAATGTCCATGCTCTACAGTTTCCAGTGGGTTCAACGTTGAATTGTTTAGCTGTTTCTCTTGAGTGTAGAAAGCTTTTGCAGATTCCTTTTTCGATTATTATGGTTTTCTGGGTTGGAACTCCTTCATCGTCGTATCTCATTGTTCCGAATCCACGGCTGAAGGTTCCGTCATCTACGAGCGTTACTTTTTCCGAGGCAACTCTTTCACCGATTTTGTCTGCTAGGAAGCTTCCACCGTAAACTAGGTCTGCTTCAGCGCAGTGTCCAACAGCCTCGTGCGCTAAAAGCCCTACAATGCGGTTTTCAATTATGACAGGGAAGACTCCTCCGGGAGCGGCTTTGGCTGAGGCGAGTTTGTCAGCTCTTTCAGCAGCGGTTAATCCTGCGTTCTCGAGGGGTGTTTCCTCGAGGATTTCAAGTCCTGATTGGGCGCCTATGCTTTCGTAAGCTGAAGCGAGGCTGCCTTTCTCCTTAGCTACGACTGTTACAACACCATAGCAACGTACTATCCTCTGTGAGATCCGTGAGCCTTCCGAACTTACAAAGTTTAGTTTGTCATCTATTATCCTTAAAGAAATGTTGTCCGAAACTATCTTGGGCGAAAAGCTTCGAACTTTCTTGTCAACGTCTATTACTAGGCTTACTAACTCCTCCATATCTGCCTTATTTGGGTCTTTGCGCATGGGAGTTTCATAGGTATCCTCAAAAACTTGGAGCGGGGGTAGTTTTACAATTCGTTTTTTCATGGGTTTTGAAACCTTGCCAAGGCTTGCGGCATCTTCCATAATTTTCATGATGGCATTTCTGTTCAGGTTTGTGGTTGATGCGAAACCCCAACTTCCTTCGACTAGAACACGGGCGCACGCCCCTTCTATTACGCCGTGATTTACAGCTTCCATTTTTCCATCCTTAACTGTGATGGTAAGCGTTTCCCGCCGATGATGGCGCATCTCCACATAGCCCTCGCTCCGCTTCTCTAGGCATTCAGAAAGTAAATCTAAAGCCATATTTTCACCTTTTACACGTTTATCTTAATCAAATAAGATCATAAAAGCTTTAAGAAATAATCTTTGGTCTAAAAACCAAAATTGTTTATATTCCACAAAGCCCCCTCTATTTCAGAAAGGTGAAGATCAAGATGCCTAGAACTAACGTT
>MTLR01000135.1 GCA_002010925.1 Candidatus Bathyarchaeota archaeon JdFR-04 | reverse complement strand
TACATTGTTTATGGAGGGCGTCAACTGCCCATATGTCGTGCATGCTGGAACAAAATAGCTGAAACAAACACCGAATGGTGAATACAAATGGAGAGAATGAACTTAAATGCCGTGAAGTCCTTCATAGGGAAAAACGTGAACTTACACCTTAAAGATGGTTCAGTAATAATAAACGTCCGAATTGAAAAACTCATCCGCGACGAATTCAATGGTAGACTCATCTTGAACTGCATACCATTCCGCAAAAAGAAAACAATACGTGTTCCAATGAGGAACGTGGCTTGGGCCGAAACACTAAACCCTATTCTATTCCAAAAACCGTCGGAAAAAGCTTGATATGGGGTTCAAGAATCAAAACGGCAGCTTTCAACATGTTATGAAGATAATTTTTAACAAATTTCTTTCAAATTAAAAGTTTTTTATACATAAAGTTGACAAATAAATTTAAATAGTTTAGATGCTAACTCGCCTTTGGTGAAAGATTTGACCTGCATAGTGGTTGCCGGGGCCTTTTGGGGAGACGAAGGCAAAGGCAAAATAATCTCCTACTTAGCATTGAAAGACAAGCCAGACTTGTGCATACGGACTGGCTCAGTAAACGCCGCTCACACAATTTACTTTCAAGGAAAACGTTACGCCTTACATATGGTTCCCGGCGCTTTTATTAATCCTGAATGCCGACTTCTTTTAGGTGCTGGATCAAACATCCACGTAGAACAACTATTAAAGGAAATCGAATTAACAGGTGTTGAAAACCGTTTAGGCGTAGATAAACAAGCCTCAGTAATAGAAGAAAAACATTCGATACAGGATAAAACAAGCGCTCACCTCAAGGGAATAGGCACCACAGGATGGGGAGTCGGACCAGCCATAGAAGAACGGGTTAGAAGAACAGCAAAACTCGCAAAAGATATTCCAGAATTAAAGCCTTACTTGACCGATGTAGCCGAAGAGGTGAATCAAGCATTAGATGCAAATAAAAAGGTAATTCTCGAAGGAACCCAAGGCTTAATGCTATCATTGTTCCATGGAACCTACCCATATGTCACTGGACGCGACACCAGCGCCGCTGCCATATGCTCTGAAGCTGGGGTGGGGCCAACACGTATAGATCACGTTTTACTAGTCTATAAGTCCTTCATGACCAGGGTTGGCGCTGGACCCTTACCTGGTGAACTTTCACGGGAAGAAGCCATCAAACGTGGATGGTTTGAGATTGCAGCTGGAACAGGACGTGAGAGACGTTCAGCACCCTTTGATTTTGAGCTGGCCAGAAAAGCAGCGAAAATTAACAGTGCAACTCAGGCAGCTGTTACAAAGCTTGATGTGCTTTACCCAAGCTGTAAGGGGGTTAGAAACTATGATGAACTTCCAGCTGAGGCCAAAAGTTTCATTACAGAAATAGAGAATTACACAGGTGTCCAAGTGGTTCTAATAGGCACTGGACCAGAACCTTTAGACATTGTTGACCGAAGGAATTAAGTTCTTTGAGATCCTTAAAATGTTATTTGATGTAAATGAAAGTTGACTCTGTAGTTATAGAAAGAGTTGAAAGCTTCGCTGAGTTTAAGTCTTTTATTAAGACGCTAGGCATTTCAGATCGAGTTTTCGTAATAAAGCCCTGTTGGCAAGACGCTAAGTATTATACTTCTGCTGAAACTCTCGAGTGGCTTCTTAAGAGTCTTAAAGGGAAAAAAATAGTTATTGAAAGTTATTCTCCTCGGCGAAACGAAGATTTCCTTAACGGAGAAAAACAGAAACACAAACGGAAAACAATCATAACCGCAGAAAACGCAAGAGAGAAATGGCAGTGGATTAAGCGGCAAGATATATGGTTTCTGAAACATAGCGGAATTGGTAAAGTTTTGAAGAAATTCGATGTAGAATATATTAATGTTACGGAAGAGATTTGGTCCGGAAGAGTAGCAGAAGTAGAGGAAATTAAAACGCTGGTGAAGTCACGTTATGCGCCCTTGATAAATCCGGAGCTTTACCGTTTGGTTCCGCAGAAAATCTATAATTTACGGGGAAGCACGCTAATAAGTCTAAACCTCTGCTCTCGATCAGAAAAGAAAGGAGTACCTCGAACTTCTGCAATGAATATCCTCGACTTGATTCCTGACCCTGTAAAGTCGGAAAAGTGGCTTGGAAAGAAAGATCAGAGGTTAACTCAAACATTGGTGGAAATAAACAAACTTTACAGAAGCATTTTCCCGACTAACTTCTGGATAAATGAGCTGGCTGTTTCAAAAATCTTCGTTGGTTGTTCCCAAAACTCAGTTCTGGCTGATGCTTTGTCGGCTTTACTTTTGGGATTTGACCCTAAGAAAATAAGATACTTAAATCACCTCGCCAAGGTTTTCGGAGGTTATCCTACAAGATTTCTAGTTAAAGCCAAAAAAATCGTCGAAAAACTTCGCGAGGAAGAAAAAACTAAACATGAAATTCCTCCATTCGAAGTTCCCCTATGTGAGAAGTGCGGAAGAATTGCTCAATACCGCTGCGCTATCGATGGCAGGTATATCTGCTGTGAGTGCGCTAGGTTTGTTCCGGTAAACATTGATCATATTCAGAAACGAGAACCTATCAATGTAAAAATCAAGGTTTTGAATAAAAATCGTCAAAACCCACGTGAGCGATCATTTTTCGAAGCCATTGAAACCTTAACTAGTTGTCCTCCACCAGAGATGGCTAAATTGCCTGAGGAGTGGAAGCCTTGGAGCGGTTCTGTATATGGGCATAAGGAATACAGGGTGAAGACTATGGCGGTTTATGTAAACAACGAATATGCTGGTTTTCTCGACTTTGTTTTCACCTTAGACTCAGATGAAGTTATGAGCATCCAGTTCTGGGAGATGAGCATCCATCCCAAATTCCAAAACGCGGGAGTATTCTCAGCAATGATCAAGCGGCTAATGCGAATAGCTAAGAAAAACAATGTGAAGCGCCTTTATGTTTCTCATAAAAATGATAACTTGCCAGCTATAATAGCGCATTATGTACTAGGCGGAAAAATCCTTTATGTGAAAGAAACTCACGATAAACTTGAAAAGGGAAGATTCGGAATTCCACGGAGAAACGAAATTATCTTTGTTTATGACTTGACTTAAGATTTCATAATTCCAAGGGCAAATACGGAAACTAATACAGGTTTATCCATTATTGTGCCCTAAAATTAATTAGCATCACGCAACGTATTTTTCCAAAACCACCCCTTAGATGGTTAGCTTGAAATCCTTTAAACATCGAAATCTAGTTAATCTGTTTCCATTCCTAGCACTAAAAAGGGACTTCAAACTTATTTTTCTAGCTAACCTTGTGGGATCTTTTGGTGACGGACTATACGCGTATCTCTTACCCATATATGTAACTGAAACATTAAGGGCAACTTCGGTCGAGCTTGGATTCCTATTCGCCGTTCTGCTTCTGGTAGCTGCTTTCACATTAATCTTAGGCGGTATCTTAGCTGATAGGTATGACCGTAAAAAAGTGATAATTCTTGGATGGCTTTTATGGTTACCAGCTCCTTTAATTTTTGCTTCAGCTGGAAACTGGATAGAGATGATTCCAGGGATGGTGCTGTATGGCTTCTGGTTTGGAGGTCCAACTGTGACTGCTTATGTTACAAGCAAGGCTGATAAGGAAACACTTACTCTGACATTTGCTACGCTTTCCACAGCCTGGTCTTTTGGCTATATTTTCTCTCCAGCAATAGGTGGATATTTAGCATCCATGATTGGTATGAAACAGGTTTTCTACATAGCCTTCGTTTTCTACTTTGCGGCTGCCATGACGCTTCTCTTCCTAACAAGTCAACATCCCCCAGACTTACAGATCGATAGTTTCTGGGAATGGAAGGCTCTGCTATCAAAGAAAATTTTAGCTTGGTCTTTCTTTTTCGCCTTTCTAATGTTTGTTCTCCTACTGTTTCGGGGATTTATTACACCCTTCCTTAGTGAAGTCTATGAGTTGAAGGAGTTTGAAATTGGTTCTTTGGGTTCAGTAGCCTTTTTTGGCTCAGCTGTTTTAGCCATAGTATTAGGTAAAATTGGTGATAGATGGAAGAAAACAAACGCTATAGCTGTCTCTATGTTTTTCAATAGCCTAGCCCTGCTCTTACTTATCTCTTCTCGAAATCTGATAGTTCTTGTAGTATCCCACTTCTTAGTAGGAGCTTCTTACACCGTTTGGTCCCTGCTAAGCGCCATAATTGGGCCCTTGGCTCCAAAATCCGCTCAGGCTAGATGGGTCTCTATTCCGCAATCTATCAGTATATTATCCTCTTTTTTCGCCCCTTACGTGGGAGGCTGGCTATACAGCTTTTCCCCTGTTTATCCATTTATTATAGCCCTTGTTTTGACTCCTCTAATTGCGGCTTTAGCCATGACTGTAATGAACAAATTCTTCTAAAGGGATAGTCTAAAAGGATGCCGTTACCTAGTGACCATTGATAATTGAAATGTGGTAATCATTTACTAGAGAAAGCTTAAGAGGTTCAAGAGCCAAGGAACTGCTTTACTTTCTGACCCCAAGGATTAAGTCAATGGTTATAACTTCGTTGTTTCGAACTATTGTTAGAACAATTTTATCTCCTGGACTTTTGTATCTTTCTAGGTAAGTAAGTATGTCATCTGCCTTTCGCACTGTTCGGTTATCAACTCCAATGATTATGTCTCCACCGATGATTATTTCTTGTCCCTCAATCCAGACAGAACGGGTTCCACCTTGAAGCCCAGCTTCTTCAGCTGGACTGTTCTCTATAACCCTTATCACTAGAAACCCATATGTATAGTCGGTTTCCATTTCCTTAGCGATATCTATATTCATGTCCACGCCTTCAATGCCAACCCAAGGATGCTTATAGTATCCATTTTCGATAAGTGATGGAACCACTCTTTCTAGTAGTTCTGATGAAACAGCATAACCTATGCCCATGAAGCCTCCGGTTTCAGTTTCAATAGCTGTTGTCACACCAACAACCATTCCAAGATTGTTCAGCAAGGGTCCACCGGAGTTTCCGGGGTTAACTGCTGCGTCGAATTGTATCACATCAACTATGGAGTATCCTGTGGCTGTTGGTAAACTTCTACCAAGTTGACTTACTATTCCTTGGGTCATCGACCCTTCAAGCCCGAACGGGTTACCAATGGCGTAAACCGTTTCTCCTACTTTAAGTTCAGTGGAATTTCCTATTAGTAACGGTTTGAGGTTCATTGTTTCTGGTATGTTAAATATTTCTATCACCGCCAAATCTGTGTAAACATCACCCCATTTGAGGTGAGTTGTGAAAGTTGTGCCATCAAGGAAAGTTACACGGACTTCTACAGCTTTTTCAATCACGTGGTTATTAGTGACCACATAGGCTATGTTCTCTCTAACTCGGTAGACAAAACCTGAACCTGTTCCAACCGTTCTCAGAGTACCACCCACGAACTGTCGATTAGAGATTAATACAACCGAATCCTTGGTCATGTTATAAATCTCTTCGGCTCTCAATCCTTCACTTGTATTAGCACGAGATAATTCCTTGACAAGCCGTTCCAAAGCTTCTAACATGGCTTTGTTATCTTCTAACTCATTCATCACTCGATGATAATTACTGTTCAAGTCGAAGTAAACATAAACGAAACCTCCAGCCAAAAGAGCTATACAAATCACCGTAACAGCAATGATTTTCCAGCCGAAAATCTCCTTATCAACAATCATTTCCAAATATTATACACCTCACGTCAACTCTAAATAAACGAGATGGCACTTAAAAATAACCTATTCGGTTCCGAATGCCTGTATAGGCAAGCTTAAATTTGAAGTGTCTCCTAATACTGCACAAGTGAGCGAAAATGAAGCCTTTAACACTCATCTATTGGATCCGTTTCGGCTTGGGAATAGCTGCCGCAGCCCTATGTACCTTCTACAACATTTTCGCTGGAAGTTTAACCCGAATGGACGTTAGAGTTTTCTTTAGCGGCTTCTCCTTAGCATTACTTTTCTACCTTGCCACCTACTACATCATCAAGATAAAGTTCCTATACAAGGTGGATAAACCGTCTAAACTCGTTACAACAGGGATAGGTATATACTTCTTCTCATGGATTGTTTTTTGGGTTCTCTTTTACACGTTGCTGCGTAGTGGCTAGAAATTGAAAAATGTCGGTTTGCCTTTCTTTTCTACTAAGCTCATCTCTGATTGTTATTTCCTGTTTTCGCTGTAATTTCGGCTTGATTTGTGGTTTCACCTTGGATAAGGTTTTTAGTAAAATTCGTGTATAGTCTGCCCATGCGGAGAAGAATCCGCGGTCATAGTCAGCATTTAACCGGCTATTCACTTGTTTAAGGAAACTCTTTCTATATGCCTTTAAGGTTTTTACATCGTTCTTGTTAAACTTTTGGAGGAAGAGGTATTGGTCGTTATTAGTTTTTGTGCTGAGCATTATGCCGAAAAGAGCTATATAGTAGCCTCTATTCCACTCGTTATTCTGCATCTTATGTTTTATTCTTTGCAGTTCCCTTTCGGCTTCGGCGAACTGTCGCTGGTTAACCAGCTGGAAAAACCTTGTAACTAATGTTTGGGGCGCAACCATTCTTTCTAACGCCTACCCGTCTTTTCGTCTTCAGCTATGTCCTCTATACCGTTCTCTGTGATTTTAAATACATCCTCCCCTTCGGGCAGATATGGACTCGAGACTAAGCGGGCTATTCTTACCGGTCCCCTTGAGGTTTTTCTGAGGTAGACCCGTGTATGGCTGGTATGAGCGACGATATGTCCTCCGACCGGATGGACGGAATCGCCGAAGAACACGTCGGGCTTTGCCATAACCTGGTTTGTTACCACGGCCACAGCGTTAAAGACTCTGGCTAATCGAATAAGCTTATGTAGGTGTTTGTTAAGCTTTTGCTGTCTGGCAGCCAACATTTCCCTACCTAGGTATTCGCTTCGAAAATGCGCTGTCAAAGAGTCAATAACTATAAGTTTAATGTTGTTTTCCTTTATGATCTCATCAGAATTTTCCAGCAGAAATATTTGGTGGTCAGATGTGTACGCTTCAGCATAAATAATGTTCCTAACGACTTCTTGGGGATCTAGACCCAAATGCTTTGCCATCTGAACTATTCTTTCTGTTCGAAACGTGTTTTCCGTGTCTATGTACAATGCTCCTCCGTCTAACCCTCCCCTCTCAGGTGGGAGTTGAACGTTAACGCATAATTGATGACATAACTGGCTCTTGCCGCTTCCATACTCCCCATAGAACTCCGTAATAGCTTGGGTTTCTAACCCGCCATCCAAAAGCCTATCTAACGCTTTACTTCCCGTAGTTAGTCGAAGAACATTTTGACGCATCTTAAGAAGTTCATCCGCGCGGATAAATGATAGGGTAAGCGATGAACGAGCAGCAAAAATTATTTCAGAAGCCTTTTTCTCCCCTATGCCGGCAGGTGCCAACTCCCGAATAGTAGCTGTGGCTAGGGCTTCAACCGTATGAAAACCTAAATTTCGAAGCTTCTGCGCTGTGGCTGGTCCAATACCTGGCAAATCTTCAATGGTTTTATAGACCTTTTTCGACTTCTCTTCTTCGCTCATTTCTTATCTCCTAATCTTTTCCGACTTAGGTTGTTACTGAGAGATATTTAAATTCAACGAGCAATTATACATGGTTTTCTATGGGAGAGTGAAGTGAAAGTGATAAAAGCCTTGAGCGTTCAATTGATGTGTTGTAAATTGGAGGAATAATTATGGAAGTAGCGAACGTTGTTGAAGAAGTTGCTGTTAACCTTCTAAGGCTGGCAGTAATTGAACTTCCGGCCGACGTTAAGGAAGCTCTCCAAAAAGCCTATAACGAAGAAACAAGCGAAGCCGGAAAAACTCAATTGAAAGCTATCTTGGAGAATATTAAATTAGCCGAGAAAACGCGGAAACCTATGTGCCAAGACACGGGAACAATAATATTCTATATAAAGGCAGGAGCCGAAGCTAAAGGCTTAGACCAGATTCCACAAGCTTTGAAAAAAGCCACTGTCCGCGCTACAAAAGAGGTCCCCTTACGACCAAACGCGGTTGATCCCTTTCTCCAGATAAACAGCGGAAACAATACAGGACGATGTATCCCTTTCATTCACTGGGAAGTAATTTCAGGTAACACTATCGAAATTACTGTTCTGCCTAAGGGCGGAGGTTCCGAAAACGTAACTGTCTTGGGCATGTTAGTGCCAGGGCAAGGCGTCAAAGGACTTAAAAAATTCGTGGTTGACGCGGTCATAAAGGCTGGAGCTAAGCCCTGTCCACCCAACATTTTAGGCGTCGGAGTAGGCGGAGGTGCTGACATCGCGGTAAAACTAGCTAAACAGGCATTACTTAGACCTCTGAATCAGCCTAACCCGGACCCTGAAATAGCTAAATTGGAAAAGGTTCTGCTTGAATCCGTAAACATGACCGGGATTGGCCCAATGGGACTAGGCGGCAAGTTCACCGCCATCGGCGTAAACATTGAATATGCACATAGACATCCAGCGTCTTATCCTGCAGCTGTGGCTTTCCAATGTTGGGCCGCGAGGAGAGCCACTGCACGAATTTATCCTGACGGAAAAATAGAGTATTTAACGCATAATGTTTAGGTGAGGTGAGAAAAATGGCGGTCTACAAGCTTAAAACTCCGATTTCAGAGGAGGAAA
>MTLR01000132.1 GCA_002010925.1 Candidatus Bathyarchaeota archaeon JdFR-04 | reverse complement strand
CATCACACTTCCACTCCTTGTGATTCATATGTGATGTATCGTGATATGATCACGTCACGATCACGCCTCAGAGTTTTTATTTTAATGTTAATAAACCTTACGGGCGTTTTACATGTTTTTATGATATCACACCTCACAACATTCATGTAAAAATTTATAATTTAAAATATGGTCATGTTTTCCTTATTTTTGAGCTTTATCGCCTAAAAACCGTTTTTCATTAAGTGCTTGCGGCGTGTTATGTTGCATGTGATATCACGCTATCGTTTTGTTAGTTCTAGAAGCGTAGATTGAAGCTCTTCTCGTATTATCTCCATAAGTTTCAGGTGTTCATTTAATTTCTCGTCTGTTTTAGGCATGTTTTTATAAGCATCTAAATATTCATGAAGTTTATTTGCTATTTCAATATAGAGGTTTAATTGTGTAGTTTCTAGGATCCCTAGGTATCCTAATAGCAAAATTGTGTATATGGAACGGGTTACATTTTCCTTTGCCTGTTGTAGTGTTCTGTTGAAGGCTCCACGGGTTATTTTTGCCTTTGTTAAGCGTAATTTGGCTTTTTCATCATATTTTAATTGTTTTCCGGAGATATTTTCAGATAAAATATCGATTAATAGTGTTTCTAATTGTGTTTTTGTTAAATGGCTATTTTTTGAAAGTATTTTTACTATTGGGTCATTAAATGCTTGTATAATCCAATTTTGAACGTTTTTCTTTAAGCTCAATTTGTTTATCCATCCGAAGGATTCTATGGATACAGTTTTGTATACTAGTTTTTTTAACAAGCTTTACAATTATAAAATTTCTTGTTGTTTACAAAGGTAAATGTTTTAATATGCGGTAAAACTTTCAATTATGAGGTAAATTACTTGAAAAAAATTGATAAGAAGGCTCTGAGGCTTCAGCGATTAAAGCCCTCAGGTATACGGCGCATGTTTGATTCCGTAAGGTTAGTTCCTGATGCTATAAGCCTAACCTTAGGCGAACCAGATTTTAGCCCTCCAAGTCATGTTTTAGATGCTTTCTCAGAGGCTCGAGGGGCATCCCACTACACGCCGAACTTGGGAATTCCAGAATTAAGAGAAGCATTGGCTAGAAAAGCGAAAAGAGAATATGGCCTATCATATGATCCTAATACAGAAATAATCATTACCGCTGGCGGCACCGAGGCCGTATTTTTGGCATTGTTGGCTATTGTGAACCCAGAAGAAGAAGTTTTAGTTCCGAATCCCGGATTTGTATGTTATGAACCTAGCGTTTACTTCGCAGAAGGAAAACCAGTTGCCTTACCACTACGAGAAGAAAACGACTTTAAGCCATCCCTCGAGGAAGTGAGATCGCTTATCACGGAAAAATCACGCGTGATGATCATAAATTTCCCAAATAATCCTACTGGAAGCGTCCTATCTTATAACGAAGCCTCGGAACTGGCTAAAATGGCTGTGGAGAACGACTTAATTGTAATTTCCGATGAGGTTTATGAAAAGATAATTTATGATGACTCAAAACATTATTGCCTAGCTGCATTTCCAGAGATGCGAGAACGCACAATCGTAATAAACTCTTTCTCTAAAACCTATGCAATGACAGGATATCGTGTTGGATACGCTTATGGACCTACTGATCTTATTAATGCTATGAAACTTGTACATCAATATACCATTGCTTGTATAAATGCTCCGGCGCAGTATGCAGCGTTAGCTGCCTTAGAGGGGCCACAGGATTTTGTTAAGGAAATGGTTAGGGAGTTTGATCGTAGGCGGAGGCTTCTCTATTCTAGGCTTAATGAGATTGAGGGCTTCAAGGCGAGGCTTCCTAAGGGTGCTTTTTATGCCTTTCCTAATGTTGAGGCCTTCAAAATGCCTTCTGAGAAATTTTGTGATCAGCTCCTTTTCAGAGCAAGGGTGGCAACAGTTCCAGGCTCAGCTTTTGGCGAATATGGTGAGGGATATATAAGGCTGTCCTATGCTACATCGTATGATCAACTGGAAAAAGCGTTAGATCGTATTGAGCAAACTGTCAAAGAGTTAAGAATCTAAAGTTGTGACATCACAGTATCACAAGTCACAGTTTCTCTGATCGCTCCTTTAATTCTTGGAAAATTTCTGGCCTTATATCCCTGAGAGTTGGAACAAACGCTTCCACGGGCTTTATACTCAAATAATCGACAGTTCCAATAATCATGTCTTCCTTATTATATTTTGCTTGAACAATGATTTTTCCATTCGGCGCTATGAGTCTGCTTCCTCCCCAAAATTGAAGACCATTTTCTATACCTACGAGGTTTACGTACGCTAAAAAAACCGCGTTTTCAACGGCTCTTGCAACTGTTAGTGTTTCAAAGAAATGGCGTCGAACTGCTGGAGAGGCTGAAATGCACACTAGAAACTGGGCTCCTTTTAGGCGGAGCAAACGGCTCACTTCAGGAAAGAAAACATCATAACATATAATCATTCCTAATTTTCCAATTTCAGTTTCAAAAACTTGAGGGCTATAACCTTGTCTGAAATATCTTTTCTCTTCGAATACGCTATGAGTTGGAAGGTGCATTTTCCGATATTTCCCGACGTAACCTTCCGGTCCAATTAACACTGCTGTATTATATATTACCATCTGGGTTTTCTCACTCAGTTCAGGCATTCCAAAAATTATGTACATCCCTTCTCTTTTGGCTATTTTTTCTATGGCTGTTACTGTGGTGCCTGGTATAGTTTCTGCTAATTCATAAATTTGGTCTCGTAGGACATAGCCAGTTGTGGCGAGTTCAGGGAAAATTATCAGCTTTGCTTCTTTCTTTCTTGCTTGTTCCACATATTTTTCCATTTTTTGTAAGTTCACTCTTTTGTTAGCTCTTTCGCACACTATTTGTGTAAGGGCTATTTTGAATTCTCTCATGTTTTCTCACCCAAGATGTTTGTTATCTGGTATATGGAAGCCGAAAGTCTTTCCCAACAGTGCGGTAAGTGAGTTTAAGTGAAAGGGGCATTTGTCTTTTGTGTTCCATGGCTATCCAGCGTTTTTTAATACTTTCTACAAGCTGTATGTCTAAGTTTAGTTGATTCGCTATTTCCTGTGTTGCAATAAAATGTTCAAGGCCATAAAGGACTAAGTCTAAGGTTTCATATTTCATTCCCAATTCTTTTTCAGCTAATTGTCCTCGCCATAGATTGGGCGAGGAAGGTTTGGCTATTATCTCATTAGGTATGCCTATGTGTTTTGCGAGTTGTCGCACTTGAGTTTTGTATAGATCCATTATTGGGGATACGTCTGCAGCTACATCTCCCCATTTAGTGAAGTATCCCATCATCGTCTCTGATTTATCTGAACTCCCACATACAAGCAGATTTAGTTTGTTGGCATAGTAGTAAAGATAAATCATGCGGACGCGTGCTTTTATGTTCCCTTTGCTCATCCTCTCTTTATCGTCGAATATGGGTAAAGTTTTGTAATATGCCTCCAAAACCGGGGTGATGTTTATTTCCACAGTTTTAAAATGAAATTTTTGCGCCACTAGTTTCGCGTGCTCTATGTCTGTTCTGTTATAAGTTTCATCTTCTGGTAATATTAAGCCTATGACTTTTTCACCGCCTAACGCTAAAGTGGATAAAGCTGCGATTGTACTACTATCAATCCCCCCTGAGAGTCCTAAAACAACTCCTTTGGCTTCTGTTTTTTCAACAAAGTCCTTGATGAAGGTTTTTATTCGTTCTGTTGTAGTTGCAGGATCTATTTCTAAGATTTTTGGTGTGAGCTTCAATGAGGACCTCCCCTTTCTGATAGTTGTAGAGAGCAAATATTTAAGGGAAAGCCTATTTGAGTATAAAAAGAGAATTATGTGAAAGAAGGCATTACTAATGGGACGTAGACGGAGAAAGGTAATTCGAATTCCTAAAAGGAGATTGCCTAAATTCTTTTCCTGTCCTAAGTGTGGAAGGCAAACCATACGTGTAGAGTTATCCAAAGAAGAGGGAACTGCTGTAGTAAAATGTGCTAGCTGCGGTTTAACCGACGAATTGCCCCTGAGGCCTTCACAGCAAGAAATAGACGTTTACTGCACTTTCGTTGACAAGTTCTATGGAGTTCCATCAGAATCAGCAACAACAGAACATGAAAATTAAAGTCTGAAGATTTCGAGTTGAAAAGTTATGATGGGTAAGGTAGAAAAGTATTTACTTAATAAGATTCAAAGCGACGGTGCTATTCACCTTACACTCATAGACCCTGAAAAAACAACGGTCGCATTGGCTTCTTCCATTGCGAAGAAAGCTGAAGAAGGCGGAACCGCTGGAATAATGGTTGGAGGCTCTACCTTCACTTCTACTTCACATCTCGATAAGATTGTTAAAACTATAAAACGAACAGTAAAAATTCCAGTTATACTGTTCCCAAACAACATTACTGGCATAAGCCGCTATGCAGACGCTATATGGTTTATGTCACTTCTTAATTCTACCGATCCCTATTTCCTTATAGGTGCCCAAATATTAGGCGCGCCCCTAATTCGTAAATTCGGTTTGGAAGCAATTCCAATGGCTTATATTATTGTTGGTGAAGGTGAAACGGCTGGAGTTATCGGAAAAGCAGTCCCTATCCCCTATGCCAAACCTGAACTCGCAGCAGTTCATGCCCTAGCAGCCCAATACTTAGGAATGCGTTTCATATACTTGGAAGGCGGTTCCGGAGCAAAAACTCCCGTTCCGGCAATTATGATTAAAACTGTGAAACAAGTAATTGAAGTGCCCTTAATAGTTGGCGGGGGAATCCGAGAAAGGAAACATGTAGAATCCGCTGTCTCAGCTGGAGCAAACATCATCGTAACAGGTAACATCATAGAAAACGCTGATGTGAAAACAAAAGTGACAGAACTCGTAAAAACCATAAAAGAGTTAAAGGAAAAGTGTAGAGAATGACTGCATTTGAGAATTATTTCAAAGCTTTGAAAAAAGCGTTAAAAATTGAAGGGGTCTTTGAAGTTTGGCCTGATTTTGAGCCAGTATATGACGAACGTGAGTACGCTTGGACAGTGCTTCGCGGGTTGGGCGAAGTTTTATTGTTAAATTGTGGTGTGTGTGATGGCCCCTCAGATTTGAGGCATTTCCGATGTAAAGAGTGCATAGAAAAGCGTTGCAAGATAGCGCATGAAGCTTACCAGAAGGCCACTGGGCGTTCTAAAGAGAAATGGCAGACAATCTTTTTATGTAGAATCCACATGGAACAATAGCCTAATCGAGGAAACTCTTTTTGAGGCTTTCATGTTAGAAAATCTCAAATGCTTTCTCACAGACTTCTATTAAATTCCCGTAGGGTGGAAAAACATCAGTGAACACAAGTCAAAATTACCATCGTTACATCGAAAGCTTGACAAAACAACTTGAACAAGTTTATGCTATTAGCACTAAAGCTAGAGAAAAAGGGCTGGATCCAGCTCTAAAGCCGGAATGCAAAATCGCCAAGGATTTAGCCGAGCTCGTAGAAGGCCTAGTCGGTCCACTGAACGTTTCTGAAAGCATTCGTCGCTATAGTAAAACAATGTCTAGAGAGGAAATGGCTTTTAAGATAGCTGAAGAAATCGTTTACGGAAAATTCGGTCATAAGGAGCCCGTAAAAGCAGCAGAACAGGCCGTTAGAACAGCGTTGGCCATTCTTACCGAAGGCTTGACTGCAGCCCCCATACAAGGAGTTGTAAAAGTTGCGATAAAAACTAATCCAGATCGAACACGGTACCTCGCTATATATTTTGCTGGGCCTATTCGTTCAGCTGGTGGAACTGATCAAGCACTAACTTTGGTTATAGGCGATTTTGTACGGCGTTTACTTGGATTAGACCGTTATAAGCCAACTGAAGAGGAGATTCTCCGTTTTATTGAAGAAGTTCGGCTGTATGAGCGTCATGTAGGGCGTTTTCAGTATCATATTTCTGACCACGAACTTCGAAAGGCCTTAGAATTCCTTCCAGTTGAAGTGACAGGAACCGAATCTGATCCTGTGGAGGTTTCCTCTTTTCGAAATTTGCCACGTGTTGAAACAAATCGTGTTCGCGGCGGGGCTTTAAGAGTGGTAAACGACGGGATAGTCGGAAGAGCGCCCAAAGTTTGGGCTATCGTGGAGAAACTTGGTATTGAAGGTTGGGATTGGCTCAAACAAGTTAGAGAACTAAAAAGGAAGAAATCCGCAGGTTTTATGGAAGAAGTTATTGCTGGAAGGCCTATATTTTCATTACCTTCCACAACTGGCGGTTTTAGACTTCGCTATGGCAGGGCGAGAAACACAGGTCTAGCGGCGGTGGGCGTTCATCCAGCTACCATGATGGTACTCCAAGGATTTCTAGCCGCTGGTACACAATTACGCTTAGAACTCCCGGGAAAGGGTGGAATCGCCCTTCCGGTAGACTTTATTGAACCACCCATCGTTAAGTTGAAAACAGGGGACGTCATCCGTGTTTCAACAGAAAACTTCAAAGATATAAAAGATAAAATCAAGAAGATTCTGTTTCTTGGAGATCTTCTAATAAGCTTTGGCGACTTCCTTTATAGTAGCAAAAGGCTTTCGCGTTCCGGATATGTTGAAGAATGGTGGGGGCAAGAGCTACGAGAAGCCATTTTCCACTCGTTTGAAGGGAACTTTGAAAAAGCGGCAAAGGCTTCCGGAGTTCTATCAGAAAGAATTAAACAATTTATTGAAGATCCCTTCCATTATAGGCCAACAGCAAAGGAAGCCTTAGCTCTATCTTCCACCTTAAAAATTCCGCTTCATCCAGCCTACACATTCTTTTGGGAGAACATCGACTCCATCAAGGAACTTCAAAAACTTCGAAAGTGGTTGTTAACCGCTGAAATTAAAACTGAGGGAGATGATGCAACCGTTTCTGCAATATTTGGGGTGCTCGACAACGAGGTTAAGGAACTGCTTGAACGCTTATGCCTGCCCCACAAGGTTCGAAACAACAAAATATTAATCGAAGGCGACGAAGCATACGTTTTTGCTTTCTGTCTAGGATGGAAGCTTCCAGAATTGAATACCAATTTTGAAGGATCAATCTTGGACTATATCCGGGAAATTTGTGAGATTGAAGTTAAAGCAAAGGCTCCAACAACCGTAGGTGCTCGTATGGGTCGTCCAGAAAAAGCTAAGAAACGCGCTATGAAGCCCCCCGTGCATGTGTTGTTCCCAGTTGGCATGGCTGGGGGCCCTCAACGAGATCTTATCGAAGCAGCTTCTAAAGGAGAACCAACATTTGTTGAACTAGTTAAACGGAAATGTCTAGTCTGCAAAACTTACACCTATCTCATAAGATGTCCCAATTGCGGAAACCAAACGACCGCTGAAAGAATATGTCCTAAATGTGGCAAAATGTTAAAAAACGAAGTTTGCTCTTCCTGTGCAGCCCTTGCTGTAGAATATGCCCGCCAATCAGTAAACTTCCGCCGACTAATAGACGAAGCATGCAGTAGACTTCGTACTTCTGTTCCAAAGATAGTTAAAGGAGTCAAAGGCTTAATGAATAAGACAAAAGTTCCGGAAATAATTGAGAAGGGAATTTTACGTGCCAAATATAAATTATGGGTTTTTAAGGATGGAACTGTGCGATTTGACGCTACAAACGCCCCTCTAACGCATTTCACTCCTGGAGAGATAGACGTTCCTGTTGAAAAAATTCGGCAACTTGGATATTCTTATGATGTAAAGGGTGAACCTTTGAGGTATCCATATCAGATTTGCGAACTGAAAATTCAAGATGTGGTGATCCCTAGGAAGTGTGCTGAATATTTTGTTCGTGTAGCTAACTTTCTTGATGAGCTTTTAACTAAAGTTTACGGCGTTTCAGCCTTTTATAATGTGAGGGAACCTGTGGACTTGGTGGGCCACCTTGTAATTGGTTTAGCGCCTCATACTTCGGTTGGCATCTTAGGCAGAATTATTGGATTTACAGACTTGAATGTTTGTTATGCCCATCCAGTTTGGCATTCAGCAAAACGTAGAGACTGTGATGGAGATGAAGACAGTCTTATGCTTGCTCTAGACACCTTTCTAAATTTCTCTCGCGAATATCTCCCAGCTCAGATAGGTGGAATCATGGATGCTCCACTGCTTCTAATTCCGGTTGTTAACCCGCAAGAAGTGCAAAGACAAGCACATGATGTGGATGTAGCCGCCTTATACCCTTTGGGGTTCTTTAGAAAAACTTGGGAAAACGCTCAAGCAAAGGATATAAGCCAAATGATTGACATCATCGAGTTTAGGCTTGGCTCCGAATCGCAATGGGAGGGGTTCTATTACACTACACCTGTTTCAAACATTAACTCAGGCATTAGGGAAACAACTTACAAGCGGTTNAAGACGATGTTGGAGAAGCTAAATAGCCAATTAGAACTAGCTGAAAAAATAAAAGCTGTGGATGTTTATAAAGTCGCCTCTAAAGTGCTCACAACCCATTTCATGCGCGATATCTCCGGGAACCTAAGGGCATTCTTAACACAAAGTGTTCGATGTAAATCTTGTAACAAACGTTTTAGAAGGATTCCCCTCCGTGGGAAATGTCCCGCCTGTGGCGGAGCCCTAACTCTAACGGTCTATCGTGGCGGAATAGAGAAATACTTGGATGCGGCGGAACATTTAGTCAAAAAATATGAGCTGGGCGAATATTATGCTCAGAGAATTATGCTAATTCGCGAAGAAATTAACTCGATTTTTGAGGGTAAAAAACCCCGACAAGTAAGCCTTGTTGACTTTGCTTAAACGAAAATTCTTTCTAAATCTTTCTTCTAATCTATTCTTGGGAGTATATGTTAAAGACCCAATATCATCCAAATGCATTCCTTACCATAATACGAAACAATCGAAAGGGACTTTTAAGTAGGACGAAAATTTTAAGA
>MTLR01000063.1 GCA_002010925.1 Candidatus Bathyarchaeota archaeon JdFR-04 | reverse complement strand
GAATAGACACCATATCCTTAGGCAACACTCTAGCATTCGCCATGGAAGCCACAGAGAAAGGATTAATCAAAGACGGAATAGAATGGGGCGACTACCAAAAAGCCAAAACGCTAATTCAAGAAATTGCCTATCGCAAGGGTGAACTCGGTAATCTACTAGCCGAAGGAGTGAAAACCGCAAGCCAAAAACTTGGAGGAAACTCGTACCGCTGGGCGATGCATATTAAAGGACTGGAAGTTTCGGCTTATGACTGCCACATGGTTCCCGGGATGGCGCTAGCCTTCGCCACATCCTCCATAGGGGCACACCATAAAGAAGCATGGGTTATTGCATGGGAAATAAAGACTGACCGAACTGGCTATACGGAGGCAAAGGTGGATAAGGTAATAGAGTTCCAACGCATCCGTGGAGGAATGTTTGAATCTCTTGTAAGCTGTAGGCTTCCATGGATAGAACTAGGCTTCGAACTAGAGTGGTATCCTCGTCTACTCAAAGCCGCCACAGGGATAGAGATCCCGCTGGAAAAGTTGCTGTATACGCTGGCTGACCGTATATACGCCCTCATAAGGGCCTTCTGGATACGTGAACAAGCTCAAAATTGGAGCCGTCAAATGGACCATCCACCAATAAGATGGTTCCAAGAACCCCTAACAAAAGGACCATACAAAGGAGCAGTATTAGATAAAGCCAAATTTGATACATTACTAGACATGTATTATACCAAACGAGGATGGGATAGAAGGGGAATTCCAACAAAAACGACCTTAGAAAAACTGGGCTTAGCAGATGTGGCGCAGCAACTTTCTAATCATGTAACGTTGACTCCGTGAAAGGGACATGGTGAAGATAAGGCTGATAGGGTACATCGCCGAAGTTTTCGGTTATAGGGAAAAAACGGTTAACATCGAAAAACCGGTACGGATAGAAGAGCTTTTCTCTTTTCCGAATAATATGGACAAGGAACGATTGATAATCCTAATAAATGGAACTCCTGCAACATTGAAATCAAAAGTGCTCGACAAGGACGAAATTATGATAATGCAAATGGTGGGCGGCGGATAACCGCTTCTCCCCTTACTCTGTTAGTTTTGTTTAGAAAATTTTGTACAAGGGATGATTTCTTGTTCTGGGAGGTATGCCCTTCAACCTAGAAGCGTAAGCGATTAAAGCGTCAGTCATCGCCACGGCTGGAAACACTAGTGGTGCGTTTCTTATTGGGCCGTAGAGGATGAAGTCTGCCCCAGCATATTGCATGACTGTGGATGCGTTTGCAATACATACCTTCCTGGCGTCTCGGCTGATTTCCTTAACCCTTTTCCATTCCGCTACAGCGTTGGCTGGAGCACCGCCACTTGGCAGCCCAAATTCTTCTTTAACGAGTTTTACTGCTTCAGCTGCTAATGAGATGCTTGGAACATCCAACACAGCGGCGTCCACTAACACTTTTTCAATGCCTGCTTCTTTAGTTACGGCTAGTAACCCCCTTTCTGAGCTGTTCCCTTTTAAGAGTTCTATTCTCCCCTTTGGCCAGACATTGTGGGGGTTGTAGGCTAGGATTATTGCTGCTTTTATCTGGTTTTCTTTTAGGGCGTTTATTTCCTCTTTGGTTATATGATAGTTTATGGAATTGTAGATTACGCGTTGGGCTAGCCCTGTTTCAGAGACATGTTTTATTCCGGCTATCTTCACCTCGACGGTTGTGCTGTCGACAAGTATAGGGGCTTGAGTTATTTCAGCTACGAAGTCCAAATATCTTCGCATGGCGGTTGGAGTGGCTGCAACTACATCTACCATGCATGGAACCCCTGTTTTCTCTGAAAGCTCTTCTTGAGTTTGAATCAGTTGCTCGGCAGCCTCTTTGTTGAAAAGCCCTTGCTTTATGTTCCATACTATCTTATGTCTATCATAAAATATAGCTCCAATCAGTGTTGTTGGAAGTTCCCCTGGTTGTCCACCTATCTGGACGTTGCCTATCCGGAAGATCTTCTGCTCGGTTTTGAACTTTAATATCATTCGGATTCCTCTTTTTAACTATGGGTGCTATCTCTTACTAGTAGTAACTATGCTGGATTTTTGAAAGTTGTGATTTCTATATTTTAAAATACCTACTATTTTTTCGAGACTGGAAACTTCGTTAAAAAGATAGGGTTTAAGGAGTTATTTCATTTTTTAGCCAAGGATAGAGCTCCGTGAGTTTTTGTATGCATTTGTCAACTTTTTCTTTGGGGTAGTTGTAGGGCTTAAGTTTTCCGTTGAAATAGTCTTCGTAGGCTTTCATGTCAAAATATCCGTGACCACAGAGCAGAAATAGCAAAGTCTTCTCTTCGTCTTTTCTTTTACATCTAAGAGCTTCGTCTATAACAGCTTTTATTGCATGGGCTGGCTCTGGAGCGGGAACTATTCCTTCCACTCGTGTGAATAAGGCCGCTGCGTTGAAAACGTCAATCTGGTTGTAAGCTCTTGCTTCTACCATCCCATGCTTATTTAAAAGACAGAGAGTGGGTGCCATCCCATGATAGCGCAGGCCGCCAGCATGAATTGGAGGCGGCACAAACGTGTGCCCTAAAGTGTGCATCTTCAACATTGGAGTCAGCCTAGCTGTGTCCCCATGGTCATAAACATAGTAACCTTTAGTCACAGAAGGGCAAGCTGTAGACTCGACAGCGATGAGCTTTGTTTCTTTAGGTGCTTTTCCCGAAACCTTATCGTAGTAGTAAGGCCAGAAGATTCCGGAGAAGCTACTCCCTCCACCGATGCATCCTATTATTGTGTCTGGATATTCGTCGACTTGTTCAAGCTGTTTTTTTGCTTCTAATCCTATTATGGTTTGGTGCATCAAAACGTGGTTTAGGACACTTCCAAGGGAGTATTTGGTCTTTTCGTTTTTTACAGCGTCTTCTATGGCTTCGCTTATGGCGATTCCAAGACTTCCAGAACTGTTCGGGAAGTTTTCGAGCATTTTTCTCCCGCTTTCGGTCCTTTCGCTTGGACTTGGTATGACCTCAGCGCCCCAGCTTTCCATTAAGACCTTTCTGTATGGCTTTTGGTTATAGCTTATTTTCACCATGTAAACTGTTATTTTTAGGCTGAACATGGCGCAGGCAAAAGCTAAGGCGGACCCCCATTGTCCAGCTCCAGTTTCGGTTGTTAGTCTCTCGGTTCCCTCCTTCATGTTATAATAGGCTTGGGCGACCGCAGTGTTAGGTTTGTGGCTTCCAGGAGGACTTACCCCCTCATATTTGTAGTAGATTTTCGCTGGTGTTTTGAGGGCTCGTTCTAGACCCGTCGCTCGATAAAGAGGCGTTGGTCTCCACATTCGATAGACCTCACGTACTTCGTTAGGTATATCTATCCAGCGTTCGTTGCTCATTTCTTGCATTATCAATTCTTTTGCGAAGAGAGGCTCCAGCTGTTCAGGTTTGATTGGCTCTCTCGTTTGGGGATTGATTGGTGGCGGTAGTTGTTCCGGCAGATCGGGCAGTATGTTATACCATTTTTTAGGTATTTCTTCCTCGTTTAACAACAGTTTTTTAAGGAACATTCCTTCACTCTCTATAGTGTTTATGCTACGAGGCTAAAGATTTGCCCTTTAAAGTAAATAAGTATACGTTAGCACACATTAATAAACATTATTGTATATTTTTATACATTGACGGTGAAGCTTTATGTGGCGCAAGATAAAAAACTATTTTGAGGAGTTTCCAGCCCAAATGAAAGTTGCGAAACTTCTATTTGAAAGAGGTCTCCAAGTGAGAGAAGATGGAAGAATAGTGAGTGATGGAATAGAAATTCCTCACACACAAATAGCCAAAGCAGTAGGAATAGACCGTAGAGCCGTGGACAGTACTGTCAAAACCATACTCTCAAATAAGGAATTGAAAAAAATCTACACAAAACTTCGACAAACATGCCTACTCCAAGAAGTTGCACGAGAACTTAACCTAAACGTGATAATCTTTGTTCCAGAAAATGCTCGTGAAACTGGCATAATCGCCAAAGTTACAAAAGTAATTTCAGATAAGGGACTAAGCATTCGACAAGCATTGGCCGAAGATCCTGACTTAAGCCCGGAGCCAAAGCTAATACTAATAATCGAAGGCAAAATCCCATCAATTCTCATCGAGGAATTAAGAAGAATTCCGGGAACAAAAAGCATAACTCTATATTGAAGGAGGGTTCTAACCTATCTAATTTTAACATACAGTTACCTCTTTCTGCAAGACTGTTAAATGACTCGATGGAAAAATCGTTGAGGGAACTTCAAAAGGATAAAAGAAGTTTTATGTAAATCTATTTAGCCTCATTTCATGTTTAGTGTTGGTTGTGGAAGGAACCGGAGAAGATGGATATTAATGGAAATGTTTAAAATCCGAGTTCAAGAAGCCATACAATCCCTAAAGATTTTTTCGAGTAAAGGGGTTCTCATAATTTTTCATGACGATGCTGATGGGCTTTGCTCAGCGGCTATCACCAAGGCTGCTCTGGAACGTGAGGGTTATCAGACTCGTATGTTTTGTCTCGAGAAGCTTTACTCAGAAGTAGTTACAGATTTGCATTCGAAGGCTGAACAGATAATTTTTTACGTGGATATAGGCTCAGCTCACGCCGACTCTATCTCTGAAGCCAATCAAAATCGAAACCTAACAATAATCCTTGACCATCACGACCCTAAGCCAGCTTCAGACCCGAAGGTTTTCGATTTAAACTTAGAACATTATGGTTTTAAGGGTGAAACCGATTTTTCCGGAGCTACCTGTTGTTACCTTTTCGCTCAAACATTAAACCCACAAAACATCGAACTTGCTCCACTAGCCCTTGTTGGAAGTTGCGAAATACCGGAGGGCTTTCAAAGCTTAAACAAAACTGTGCTTGAGGAAGCCCTGAAAAACGGTTTGCTCCAGCCCAAGGGAAAAAGTTTCGAGATAGTGAAGTTCCAAACCCGCATAGATCGGCTTTTCTCTATGCTCCAGGTTTTAGGCGCCGTTGGTTACTACGAAGGAGGACCAACTCTCGGTGTGAAAACTTGTTTAGAAGGTGGAATTAACGAAGTTAAGGCGAAGGTGGAAGCTTTAGAAGAGAGGCGTAAGACGGTTAATAGAAGGGTTTTAGCTAAACTTTACAGAGAGGGGCTAAAGGAAACTGGGCATGTTCAATGGTTCGACGTTGGCGACGCTTATCGAAGTATGGGAACAAAAGTAATAGGGCAGTTTTGTTCCTTCCTCTCCTACCAGCGGCGGCTTGTGAAGCCCTACAAGTATCTTTTTGGCTTTGTGGATGTTCCGCAGGAGATTCCGGGATGGGGAAAACTTAAGGAGAAGTTTGCAAAAGCTTCGGTGCGTGTGCCCAAACCACTACAGGCCTCAATAAAAACTGGTAAAGCTTTGGGTGCTGTTGAGCTTTTGTTAAGGGCTTCTACAGGTTTTGGAATTGCAGATGGGCATCAATACGCTGCGAACGTGGTACTTCCCATAGAAAAGAAGGAAACACTAATTGAGGAAGCTGAAAGAGTCTGTGAGAGTTTTATTAAGCCTTTAGAAAGGAATGCATGAGAGGGTCTTCCGTCAGTTATTTGAATCTACCTACATAATTGTTTTTGACACAAATGTGTGTAAAAACTAGATAAGTAAGCATTAAATATTCACTAAGATATGAAAGAATATTTAAAAATTGACTGCGGGGTCTTCGCGGCGGCAAACCTGCGAGGGCAACCTGTGTTTCCACTTCTCTACTGGGGGCTCCGAGCCCAAAACCATCGTGGACACCAGTCCCACGGTTTCGTAACCTTCGACGGAAAATTTTACTCTTACAAAAGCTTGGACCTAGTTCCAAGGATCAAAACTAGGGCTACTCACGAGTGGCTTAAACGTCTACCTGGAAGCATAGGAATAGCCAATGTTCGATACACAACTTCAGGTAAAACTGATGAGAAAGCCCTAATGAAAGGGACCCAGCCCGTTATAGCAAAGAAAAATGGGCGAAAAATAGCAATATCTTTTAACGGAAACGTGGTGAACACTCTCCAGCTAAAAAGAGAAATTCAAAAAGAATTTCCACGATTTGAATATGAATGTGATGCTGATCTAATATCTCATAAGCTTTTAGTAGAAAATCTGAAGACCGGAAGCTTAACAGAAGCTGTAAAACGCTGTATGAAAGAAATTGACGGCGCTTTCTCCGTAGCTGGGATCACCCAAAAAGGTGAATTTTTCGCCTTCAAAGATCCCTATGGGATACGACCTCTTTGTGCTGGAAAGGACCAAAAAACCAAAATCCTTGCCTTTTCATCGGAAACAGTAGGCTTTGATATAAACGCCTTGAAATTTCAATTCGAGATAGAACCCGGCGAACTCGTAAAAGTAACCAAGCGAAGCCTTGAAAGAGAAAAACTTGTGAACATGGGGAAAAAAGCTTTTTGTGCCTTTGAGTTCGCCTATTTTGCCAGACCTGACTCAAAACTCGGGAAAAAATACGTTTACGAGATCCGCGAGCAATTCGGAAGAAATCTTGCCGAAGAAAATCCAGAGATAGTTCAAGATGCAGACCTAATTATCTCTATCCCTGAAACAGGAGATGACTCAGCTTTAGGAGTGCATGAAGCAACTGGTTTGAAATGGGAACGCGCCTCAAGAAGACATCGGTATGTGACAGAACGCGCCTTCATACTTCTATCAAAAGAACGACAGTCAACAATAGACAAAAAAATAAATTTCATAGCTTCCAAAATCCGAGGAAAACGTGTTATAATAACCGAAGACAGTATAGTCCGCGGCGACACGACCAAGGTGGTTGTAGAAAAGCTTCGAAAAATGGGAGCTAAAAAAGTTCACCTTTTCGTGACTTTCCCGCGGATAATTGGTCCATGCTTTTATGGAATTAACATGGCTACATACGGCGAGCTCATAGGTGCAAACTATGACGAGGAGGAGATAGCCAAAATAATAGGTGCGGACAGCGTAAATTACCAAAGCTTGAAAGGTTTCATTAAAGCCACTGGCTATCACCGAAACGAGCTGTGCTTAGGCTGTCTAACAAGGAAGTACCCTACCCCCATGGCTCAGCGAATAGCTGACGAGATGTGGAAGCGGTTCCAAGAAGGGGAAAAGGAAACAGGGAGACTCTATGAGATTCCGGAACTGCTTGAAAATGCGGCTATAAAATAACCTTTTAAGTTTTCCCAATCCATAACTCTTCAATGTGAACTTTCATGGAAAAGGTAGGTATACTCGTCGTTTCCTACAGCGCGAGAGCAACCGCAATGATAGACGCTTTTAAACGGAGCCAAAATTACCACGTTAAAATTTATGTGGCAGACAAACAAGCTAATCCCTTCAATATGGAGAAAGCTGAAAAACATGTTATAATTCCAGATCTAAATGTGGAAGTAATCTGTAGGTTCGCTAAAAAATATCAAAGGGAAATAGACTTTGGCATTGTCGGTCCAGAAAAACCCATAATTCAAGGAATACGCGACAAAATTGAATCTGAAACAGATATACCTATGATTTGTCCGACGAAGGAGTTCGCTATCGAAGCAAGCAAAGTAGCTCAACGCAGGCTTTTCGAAAAATTTGCGCCCGAAGTTAACCCTCGTTTTCGAATATTCAATCCTAAAGACTGCTCAAACGTGGAAGAGGTGCGTAAAGAGCTTTTTAGATGGCTGGATGAACTCAACAATCAAGTGGCTGTTAAACCTGATGTTCCCGCAGCCGGAAAGGGAGTGGGTGTATGGGGTGACCACTTCATCACCCGTGAACAACTTTTCGAACATTTCATGGCTAATTACAAACACGGAGCCGTAATAGTAGAGGAAAAGATTGAAGGTGAAGAATCAAGCTTTCAAGCATTCTGCGATGGAAAACACCTAGTGCCTCTTCCAGAAACCCGAGATTACAAAAGGGCCTTCGATGGTGACAAGGGACCAAACACTGGTGGAATGGGCGCCTATAAAGATAAAGGCGAAAAACTTCCTTTCATGACGGATGGAGACCGACAGAAAGAGATCGAAATCGTGAACCGTATCTTTCGACAGTGGGCAGGTTCGACAGGGAATCCCTCCCTACGTGGAATCCCCTTCTATGTAGCTTTCATCCACACCGGGAAGGAGTCAAAAATTTTAGAGAACAACAGCCGTCCGGGCGACCCCGAAATCCAAGCAATATTACCAGTCCTAAAAGATGACTTCGTTGACATCTGCTACAAAATACTGGATGGTAATCTAACTCGTATTGAAATGGAAAAACAGGCCGCTGTTGTAACTTATAAGGCCCCACCCAACTACGGCGGATATGTGGATGCCTTTCCAGACAAAGTGAACAAGGCTGAAATAGGAACTCCGGTAGACCTAACCCAAGCTTATGAACTGGCAGTGAAATATGGTGATAAAATTCGGATCTATCCGGCTTCTATGGAAAAACGGAACAGTGAAACCTATGCGCTTAAATCTCGAGCTGTCTGCACAGTTGGAATCGCTGAAACCATCGAGGAAGCTCGACAGATTTCGCTGAGGGGGATAAAGGCCATAACTGGCGGAGCTTTGTGGCATCGAACTGATATTGCCTCCAGGGAACACATAGAAAAAAGTATTCGGCATATGGAGCTTTTAAGAGGAAATTAATCGTGAAAAAGGAAGCCCAACGTCTCTTCATTTCAGACTGCGAAGGCCCCGTATCTAAAAATGATAATGCCTTCGAGCTGTCAATGCATTTTCTTCCAGAAGGAGGAAAATTATTNGCTTTAGTGAGCAAGTATGACGACGTTTTAGCTGACATAATTAAGCGTCCCGGATACAAGGCAGGCGACACCCTGAAGCTAATCCTGCCCTTCTTTAAGGCTTATGGGGTTACGGATGCCAAAATGCTAGAATTCTCTCAAAAGAACCTTTTGTTGATGCCTTACGCTAAGGAAACTTTAGCTTACATCCGCGATTTCATGCCTTCTTTCATTGTTAGCACAAGCTATGAACAT
>MTLR01000044.1 GCA_002010925.1 Candidatus Bathyarchaeota archaeon JdFR-04 | reverse complement strand
ATATGGAGAAGATAGTTGTTGATGCAAGCGTAGTGGTTAAGTGGTTTGTTGAAGAAGAAGGATCAAATGAAGCTCTAAATATAAGAAACTCCTACATTGCTGGAGAAGTCAAATTAATTGCTCCAGAGCTCATAATTTTTGAAGTTCTAAACGCTTTATACTTTAAGAAACTTTTTTCATCCTCTGAAATTAAGGAGATAGCTGAAGCCCTAGAGGCTTACTCACTTGAATTGTGTCCTCTTAGGGGACAATATGCTAAGAAAACAGTAGAAATCTCATTTGAAAATAATATCACAATTTACGATGCTTCATACATAGCCTTAGCCATTTTGAAAAACGCAGAACTATATACCGCAGACAAAAAGCTCATAGCACATCTTAAAAAGGATTACCAAGGACTTGTGAAAGGTTTATGAAATTCAGCTTTAGCAATGCATAGCTAAGTTACCCTACCACCCTCCACCCCTTTTCTCCACTTTCAATCTCTTGGGACTTTCCCACAGTATCCGCCCATAACCTAAAAACAACTGTTAAAGACTCTACATTCATAAAATTGTCAAAAATGACTAAACAAAAACACAATAATCGAATATGGCGAAAAATAGGAAGCAGAAAACGAAGAAAAACCAAAAGGAAAAAGTTCTGTGATTCAACAACTCTATAAAAGAAGAGGAAAACAGATTAAAAAACGTAGGGGGAGGGGGTATCCAATTTACGGCTCATGTGCTCTGTAAATTGAACGTTCCGCCGAGCCTGTTGTATAAGCAAACTGTATAAACAGATTATATAAGCTCAGAGAGGGGGTTGTGAAAACAGGCCTGATACGGTTTACAGTAAGATGTGTACAGCAGGAAATTTGCGGATTGCTTATTACGGCGAGATTTTAGCCGGTTACAGCTGGTTAGGGATAGTGTAAGAGTTCGAGCTTTGAAGGCTTTTGCTTCTTTGTCTAGGATATCCGTCAGCTCCACGCAACCAGAAATAGACTTCATACATGAAAGGATCCCACAACAGTGTTCATGTGCAACTACTTCATATGGATATCCGACTTGGACTCAAAGAACCCTAAAAGCAATGGAAGAAATACTCGCAAAAATCAATTAAAACTCAAATTTTATTGTTTGCTGTTGCTCTACTTATCTTTGGATGACTTTTACCTGTTCTTTTTTGTTGTTTTAGGAGGAGTTCAACGTCTTTTGCGGCGATTTTCTTTAGTTCTGCCAGGCTTTTGGCTATTGGGTTTTCCATGTCGAACTGGTACATTTTGGCTCGGCCCACGTTCCGCGTGTGCTTTATTATGCCAAGATCTTCTAAGTATGGAAATTTACGTAGCACTGTGCGGAAGCTTACCCCCGAGTTTTCCGCGATGTCTGACATGGAATAGTCAAACTCTCTGAACGTGACGAGAAAGTCTAATATTCGGGCGACCGCTGAGCCGAACAGCCTTTCTAAAGGGCCTTTTTCTAAAGCCTTTTTCTTTTCCATCCCTCATTCCCTTTACTGTAAAGAATGGGTATCAAATTTAATATAATTTTTGTCATATCATTAGAACATTTAAGTCAATATTTGTAAATTTCTTGCATACATAATATGACAAAAAGTCATTAAGACGAAAAACTCGGCCAAGGCCGGTAAGCCTTGAAGTAGGTAGAACATGGCTACGGGGACTACAGATAACGCGAACCTTAAGGGCAGGTTTATTGATTACACTTGGTGGCTAAAGAAACAGGATATGCTAAGGAAACCATTAGAGGTTATTTAAGTTGCCTCCGAACGCTTATCGACAGAGGCGCAAACTTGTATGACCCGGAATCTGTCAAAGATGTTATGGCACGACAGAAATGGTCAGCAAACAGGCGGCGAAACGTTGTAAACGCCTACACTCTGTTCTTAAAGAAGCACGGGCTATCCTGGGAAAAACCGAAAATCAAAGTGACGAGGAAAATACCATTTATCCCTACAGAAGCAGAATTAGACGCTTTAATCGCCGGTTGCGGAAAGAAAACAGCCACTTTTCTACAGCTATTGAAAGAAACAGCCATGAGAGCAGGAGAAGCTAAAAGGCTGCTTTGGACAGACGTAGACTTCGAAAGACAGATAATAAGGCTTAACAGCCCCGAGAAGGGAAGCAACTCTAGAATCTGGAAAGTAAGCGCCAAATTAATAGGGATGCTGAACACTTTACCTAAAAAAAGCCCCAAAGTGTTCGGAGACGGACCAATTAACTCGATAAAAACCACCTATCTGAAAACAAGAAAAAGACTCGCAACGAAACTTCAGAACCCAAGGCTGTTGCAGATAAGCTTCCACACTTTTAGACACTGGAAAGCCACTATGGAATACCACCGAACCAAAGACATACTGTATGTTAAGAGGTTCCTTGGCCATAAAGATGTCAGAAACACTGAGATATACATAACAATTGAAGAAACACTATTCCAAGCAACCAGCGATGAATTCCACGTTAGAGTTGCAAAATCAAGCGAAGAAATTAAAACTCTGCTAGAAGTAGGCTTTGAATACGTCTGTGAAAAAGACGGCTTAATGTTCTTCAGAAAAAGAAAATAATTGCCAAAAATAAATAAAAGTAGTCGGAATCACTCCAAAGTGGCCGGGGTGAGGTAGCCTGGAAGCCTACGGGCCTGTGGAGCCCGGCGCCCGGGTTCAAATCCCGGCCCCGGCCCTCAAAAGAAACTCTAATAAGGCTTAAAGGTTTGCCACCAAAATTGCATAACCCGGTTTTTATGTATAAAATCTATCCGCAATAAGGCTGACCAAACCAACTATTATGAGAAAAGTTCCTAAACCGAAAACTAGGATTCCGGCTAGAGACATGGGAAAGAATTCAACAAACACCTTAAATTTTTCAGGAGTAATATAGACAAGAAAACCTAAAAAAAGAACAGCGATGCCTGCGATGATAGCTACGGAATCCCTCATTTTTACCATATTAACAAAATAGCGTTTCAAGGTAAAATATTTTGTTAATCAGAAATTTACATTATAAGTAAATTTCAAGTTTAACTTAACTTCGTGCGCTCAATAAATGTGTTGAAGGTGCTTCTATGGGACTCTGGGATTCAACTACGGGAGAGACTATTAATTAATTTGTAAACAAAACATTCAAATCGCGCTCTAAATTAGAGATTATGTGGGCCGGTAGTTCAGCCTGGTACGAACGCCTGATTTGCAATCAGGAGGTCGCGGGTTCAAATCCCGCCCGGTCCACCATTACCCCAGACTTATAGGCTACCCAACCCTTAAGAAAGAAAGCATGATTGCAAGCTTTCTACTAGAGGAACTAACCTCTTCTTAAGGGCTTTCATTGAAATGATCTGCGTATTAGAGATACGTTCATATATGCAGGTCGAAGTAAACAGATTCACCCCATTCTTCCAGAGTCCTTCCATTTTCATCGATTTCTTTATGTATTAAAACCCTCAAAGTGTGTTTGCCAGCCCTGATTTGTGAGGGAATTTTTGCTTCAAGAGTGTAAGCAGGTCTCGTTTTATTCTTAAGTCCGTAGTCAGCAAGTAAATGCTTGCGTTTATGTAACGTCCACAATTCGGCTTTTGAATCGTCAATAAACACTTCAATGTCACTGATGCTTAAGGGCGGGTAATATTTCGAAGAAGAATAGTCGATGCTTACCTTCTTTTTTAAATCCTGAGAAATTCTCTGAACTGTATGAAAGATGTCCATGGGAACAAAGTCTATAATTACTGTTCTTTCAGGAGTGACTCCAACAGCCATCCTATAGATTTCTATCTTGTCAAATCGGGCGTTTAATTCTACGTCTTTATCTAAGTAAAGATTCCAGCCGTAAAATTCCAGTTTTGAACGTCCGTAGTTTCCATCACATATAAAGATCTGCTGGTATTTCCTCTCGGGAAGCATAATCTCAAAACATCCTTCAGCATCAGTTTTCACACCTCCAACTCCACGGAATTTGTTACTATTGATCATAACATATGCTTGAACCGGCCTTCCTTCAAAATCCGTTACCCTGCCATACAGTCGATGTTGCTCTGGTAGTCTAACAACTTTCTCCACCTTCTCTCTTCCCAAATGAAATGTTACGATTCCATAAGTTGCATCATGAATCTTCTTTTCAAGGCGAAATTCGACGTATATTTCTCCATCCGCATTTACTTTGGCTTCTTTTGTCGAAGAAAACTGCAAAGTCTTTTCTTCGCTAAAAATTTGCAACTCCACAAGGAGTTTATTGCTACATTCATTCTTGACAAAACCTTCCACAACAACAAGCGGATAGGATTCGAAAACAATTTTTTTGCCGTTTGGAAGCTCTCCATAATCGTCTGCAAATAGGTCGTTATTATACACATATACTTTAACTTCTTCTATATCCATAATGATACCTTTTATGTTAAATTCTATAGCGATTATTTTAATTTTATAGCTTAAAGCAATCAATCAAAATAGTAGAGGGTGCCAGTCTTTGTAATTATTGTAATCATTGTAATCCAGTAGCGCGTTCCACTTTTGTATGGCCACCTGATGTAGACCTTACCTGAACTACCTGGCTGCAATGTGCTGGATGCAAAGGTTACATTCGTAAAACCGACTTCAACTATGAAAAATCATTTAAAAGAGATGCCTCAAGTAGATGTCATAAATAATACTTATCGAGGTTACTCCCAATTTCCGAAGCAATTACAACCCTATTCAATCCATACCAATAAGGAAGTTTAAATTCTCAAGCTATTGTAATTAGGAAACATATTAACGTTCTTTGGCTTCCAAGGCCTTTCTTATAGCGTTGCTTAACTGCTCTTTGTTAAGTGATCCCTTATATTTCTGTCCGTTAATGAAAACTGGTATGAAAATTCGAGATAAAAGCCCATAAAACCCCATTTTCTCAGCCTCTTTTGGCCTTTCATACATATTGATTTCTTCATATTGAACCTGATCACCAAACTCTGCTACCGCCTTACGGATCTCCTCAATCTCGGGGTAAGAGAACGGACAGCTCGGCGAAAAGAAGACTTGAACGTGAACTTTCCTCGTCATGGTTGCAAATCCTCTATCAGTACTTTTAAATGTTATGAAGCTATATTAAACCAGCTGTGAAGGCGGAGCCTTCAATGGTTGTTGTCATTAAACCTGTAACGTTAGAGAACTTGGATGAAGAAATGGAGCCATGTTTAGAGGATATACCTGCTGAAAAAGAGCAAAGTTTTCCGCTTATTGTCAATCAAAGAAGGAATGGTTTAAAATCGTCTCACGTAAATACGGAGTCTGCGGGTTTATCGCTTACTTAAATGGGCGTCCCACTGGTCTAATTGAGTTCCTACCGGTAGATGCGGTGCCCTATCCCGCGGAAAGGCCGAAAGAAACCATGTTTATTCTCTGTGCGTATGTAAGAAAGGATAGTCAAAAGAAGGGTGTTGGACATAAGTTGCTAAGCCATCTTATCCGCTATCTAACCACTACCCCCATTGAATACTTTAATGGAAAGAAAACTGCTACAGTAGAGGTATATGTACCCTACCCAAATCCCAAATGGTCTCCTAACATACAATTTCCCACCGGTAGTAAAGAATTCTATGAGAAATTCGGTTTCAAGCTCAAAAGGGAATTACAAAAACAAGAAGGATATCTCTATCGGCTAGAACTCACTAATGAAAAATAACATACGTAAACAACATAGACTTTTCCAACAAATTAAAGTACTCATTCGTAACAAAATAAACCGGGAATTTAAACTTCCCAGGTATTCTGGTGCCCTCGAATAGGTTTACGTATCGTTTTAAATTTTCGGTTTTTGTAGCCATCGTACTAAAATTATAAATCACCTAATTTTTAGGTCATGTTGGAGGGTAGTTGATGAATGAGTTGTTAAGTATTATGGATATATTATTGAAAGAGGCCTCGCTATATTTGGATTTAGTCAAGACTAATAAGGGTGAAATCCGGATTTCTGTAGAGCTTTCAGACACCGGAGAAGTTGCAACATTAACGCTAGGAGACAAAATCGAGGTTGTTGATGGTTCTGTAAACCCAGATTGTAAAATAACAATGAAAAGGCAAGTTTTGAAGAACATTGTTAAGGGAAGGACAGATGCCTTCGCGCTGTCTGCTAGAGGTAGAGCAGACGAAGTAAGACCCATAGAATTTAAAATCTACAACAAAGAACGCTCAAAAGAGATATGGGAAACCGTGAGAGCATTGTTAACTTATTTCTTTATTCCCGGAAGAATTAAAGTTAGAAATCTTCGTCCAGAATTGGCTGGTTATGCTCACGGAGCGCATCCTATTCCCATACTTTATTGGAATGGACTACGGTTTGGCTGGTACATAGTAAAAGCCGGAGAAATCCTTAACAAAGAGGGAACAAAACATCCATGGCCTGAAATGTTCATAGTTCTAAAAGGGAAAGGCAAAGCAACCATACACGACGAACAATTTGAAATAAAACCTAACACCGTAATTTACATACCAAGAAACTCCATTCACCAAATAACGGCAGAAGACGACGTAGAGCTATTCTGGATGGCATGGCAAACTCCTTAACGATATTAGAACTCATTTAATGTCTCAAAATGAAAACAAAATCTTGACGCCCATGGAGGAATTTGAACCATTATAAATTAAAAAATGATGTTTAAATTTAGTCAAGTCTATCAATGTCATGGATATTATCCTTCATAACGTTTTAGCCGAGGGAGTGCCTAATTTTCCCTGTTTCAACTATATACTGTGTGACTTCATTCTCGTTGCCTTTTGCCAGTGATATTAGGACATTGTTGGAGAAATTCTCGTGTTTTCGATGAGTTAAATTTCTCGGCCCCAACTTTATATTAGTTAATCTTTCTAGTTCCTCTAAATCATTAACTATCTCGTGAATTACATTCTTCAGCTTAAAGCGTTTGGTAACTTTCTCTGTGATTTCCTTATCGTTTAATAAACAGTTTAAGTTTTCCCAACTAACGAATTTAGATGCGAACATTAGGTCCTCTTTCCAGTGTAAATACAGGTTTTCTAGCATGCTCCATTGTTTTTCATTTAACTTGGTAAGTGCATTGGCGCCTATGAGTTCTGGTGGCAATCCTAACGAATAAAGGGCAGCGGTAAACGCTATAGCTCTGGGAAGCTTAACTTTTCCAAGTTTTCTGCTGTAACCGAATAAACCTATGTGAAGCTTTCTAGCCCTTCGAGATGGAACAAAATTTGCGACGTAATTAATGAAACTTGATAGTCTTTCGATTTTCTTTTGGTAAGCAGGATAAAAAATGCTAATAAGAGTTTTTACTTGTTCCTCTCTACTTTCATCTATAGGCTCAAACTTTTTCTCGGGCAATTCATCATTCAACAGTCTTATGGTTTGAACAACTTTGTTCTTATCGAAATCGTACTTTAATGCTGACTGAACAGTTACTGTCATGAAGCCAGCGTATTCTTCAAGGAAGTTTTGGATGTTTTCGGGTGTTAAATGCCCTCGAAATGGCAATGAGCCTGTTCCAACGATTGGAAATATTTCCACCTGTTTTCTTCTAGAAACCTTTATCATACTAGACAAGGCAAACTTCACGAGTAATACAGCTGAGAAAAGTCCATAGTTTAAAGCCGGATCTGATCTGGCTAGGAAAACGCGTATATACTTTGTCTTTATTGCATTTAAATAATTGAGCAGAATCGCCTCAATGTTCAGCATGCTTTTCTTGTCTTCTATTAAGGGAATAACCTCTATCTTTTTAGGTTTAAATTCGCCAATCCAACTTTTGATGCTGAGTTTCTCAAGATCATTTATTGTTTCATCCTCTTTCCCCACAATTATTTTCTTATAACATGTAAGGATCCTTAACAATTCTAGATGCGAAGTTGTGAAGGGAAGTATCACCTCAAAAACTGGTGAATGGTATTTCTTACCGTAAAAGGCCTCGGCAACATCATGGCATCTTGGGATAGATTCTAAGGCTTCGATTAAAACCTTCTTTTCTGCAGTTTCAACTGAGGGATTTGGAATCCTATAGGTTAGGTAAACGTCACGGCCAAGAACGTTTTCACGAAAGAAATCAGCAAAATTTGTTAGCAGTTTCCTCACAATGTGGGGGTCAACATCTTTACCTTCCCAATCCCACATCTGTTCTTGACATTTTAACTCGGAAAAAGCGTAATAGGCTTCAAAAACTTCATCTTCATTTGCAATTATTTCCTTTGCAGCCCAATGAGGACGAGACACGTTGTCCGGATGCTGTGTTGACATAGTGCAAGGTATTCGCCTCATGGATGTTGCCTCTACCTTTTNTCCATTTATTCTCTTTTAAACTTATCCAATTAAAAAACGTAAAAAATTCAAGAAAATTCTTATACTTAAGTAATATTATGAAAGAATTACAGTTATTTATCATTTCCAGAAGAATTTTTGTCCAACAGCAGCATTCACTTGCTCCACGAATACGAGTACAAGTGTTCCAATAAGATCGTAACCTACGATTGGTGAGCGTTAAAAAATTCATCAGACTTAATAAGGAGAGGTTGATTAAACAGCGTTAAACGGAGAAATGTGCCTATGAGTAAGAACAAATGCAAATGGGGATGGAGAGGTCGCTACACATTACTATGTCCAATCTGCTGGGTTTGCAAAGATAAAGATGAGTGCCGAAAGAAGGGTTAACCTCTAGCGAATTTACGGGAAATTATCTTTTAGATAGCCCTTCCTTCTCAACCATTCAGTCTGATTTCTTCTATATCGCCAAATTATGTCGCCACGTTTTTCAAACTGGAAGTCCCAGGGCGATACTAGAACAATGTCCCCTTGTCTTATCCAGACCCTTCTTTTCATTTTTCCACGTATTCTACAGAGACGTTGATAACCATCCTGACATTTGACCATAACTCTATCAAAACCTAGCATCTTCTGTGCAATGCCAAGTACATCACTACCTCTAGGTAATACCATGTTACTGAATTCATCTTCGCTAATTATCTTCCTTCTACCCAACGTGAAAACCTCATTTTGTCCTAAAATCTTTTCATTAGGGGCCTT